>CAMORF010000155.1 GCA_946623485.1 uncultured Clostridia bacterium | reverse complement strand
GACGATCCATAAAGCGCAGGGAAGCGAATACCCGGCAGTGGTGATCCCGCTCCTGCATGGTCCCAGGATGCTGATGAACCGGAACCTCCTGTACACGGCAGTGACCCGGGCAAAGAAGATGGTGGTTTTGATCGGCGATCCGGAGGTCATGAATGAGATGATCGACAACACCACCCAGGAAAAACGCTATACCAGCCTGGATCTGTATCTGCGCCAGATTGCGGAGGAGGAATCCGGGACAGGGAAAGAGACTTCCGGCCTGGAAAAGAATCTGGCAGAACGGCCTGTTTCGGATCGGTTCTCAGAGGATCCGGATCCGCTTTCCGCTGAGAACTTTCAGCAGGGCCTGATTGATCCGGATGACCCGTTTGCCGGGCTGGACTGAGTACACGGACTTCCGGAACTGTGCATGCAACATATGCATATGTGGCTGCATGAAATGACAGTAAAATATCATCTTGCCCGGGGAATAGTTTGGTGATCCCGCCAATTGCCTGCAGGCTGAAAAATGCATAGAATCAGATTTGAAGAGACTCACGAAGCGTGGGTCTCTTTTTGCTTTCCGCATTTCGAGATCGATTGGAGGTGTCCCATATGCAGACAGGAGAAATCCTTGCCGGAAAATACAAGATTGCGAAACGGCTGGGGGAGGGCGGGGAAGGGAGCGTGTACCTTGCGATCCACTTGCAGACGGAGATGTTCTGGGCGATCAAGGAGATTCCCTTATCCAAAGGGGAGCGGACCTTGTGCCATGAGCTTCAGATGATGAAACGGCTGAAAAACAGGCACCTTCCCCAGATCATTGATGTGCTGCAGGAGGGGGAGACGGTCTGGCTGGTGATGGAGCATGTCAGGGGGATTGCCATGGATCAGAAGCTGAAGAACGGCCGTGTGCTTTCCGCAATGGAGGTCATGGATGTGGCCGAGCAGGTGACGGATGCCTTGTGTTATCTGGAGAGCAGGGATCCCCCTGTCTGTCATCTTGACATCAAGCCGTCCAATCTGATCCGCAGGCCGGACGGGCTGATCAAGCTCGTGGACTTTGGGTCTGCGTGGAAGGAAAAAGCGCAGGTCAGGGGGACAGGGACGGACGGGTACGCCGCACCGGAGCAGTATCCGCAGTCAGGACATTTCCCGGATGCCAGGTCAGATATCTACGGGCTTGGCGCGACGCTGTACCGGATGAGCGCCGGGAAGAAATGGTCTGCGAAGATGCGGCTCAGCTGCGTTCCCAATTGTTCCAAAGAGATGTCTGACCTGATCCGGAAATGTCTGGAAGAGGATCCGCAGGAAAGATTCCAAAGTGCATTTTCCCTGAAAAATGCGCTGAACGCCATGCGCAGACGGGAGCGCCTTGAGAAAGGAAGGTTCCGCCTTCTCGCTTCTCTGGCCATGGCTTTTCCGGCCTGTGCCCTGTGCCTGCAGATTCTGCCTTCTATGTTTGACCTGTCTGCGGACGAGGCATGGGATTACGGGAAGCTGATCCGGGAGGCGGGCGTAGTGAGTGTGGAAGAGAGCAGGGAATATTACAGGAGGGCGGTTTTCCTTGCGCCGGAGCGTCCGGAGGCCTATCTGAAATATCTGTCTGACGCGCAGATGGACGGAATATTCTCTGAAGACGAGGAAACATTTCTGCGGGATACGCTGCATCAGGTCCGCCCGGGATCGGACCTGACTTATGAGGAGCTGCTGGAAAGGAAGCCGGAAGCATATGCCGAGATGGCGTTTCAGACCGCGCTTGCCTATTGGTACAACTGCCCGCGGGACGACAGCAGAAGAATCGCCCTGGGGTGGTTTGAGAAGGCCGTGGGCGGCTTCTCCGGGCCAGACGGATATACGAGGCAGGAAGAATCTTCCGGACCGGGGAAGGAGCTTGCATCTGTGCAGGGAGAGGCGCGGGAAACGGAAGCGGATCTCTCACCTGTGGCAAGCCAGGCAATGCTGTACCTTGAGATGGGAAAGGCATTGGAGGAAATGCAGTCGCCGGACGAGGAAGGAGCCGGCCTGAAGGCTTCCCGGTACTGGCAGGCGCTTGGCCGGATCCTGGAAATGAGCAGGGAGGGACAGAGCCTGGAAGACCCTGTGATGCAGCTGAAATTTTGCAGGGAATCGTTGTATACGATGCCATTTCTTGCGGGAAATCTTGCAAGAGCGGGGGTTGGAAGCGGCGAGCAGTTTGGCCGGATCCAGGAGATCGAGGAGCTTGCGCGGCGAACGAAGGTACCCAAGGCACAGAAAGCATTGAATGGCCGGCTCCGGGAAGAGATCCGGCAGGCAGGACAGGCGGCGCGGGAAGCCGTACAGAATGCAGACACCAAACAGAAGGAGGGCAGATGATGAAGCAAAATCAAAGACAGCATGGTTCGTATGGTTATGATTCATATGATATGGAAAAAACAGAAAAAGCAGCCAAAGCAGAAAGAGCAGAAAAAGAACCCGGACATTCGAAAGAAGCCTCTCAGGTGATTCTGAGATGTGTCATGTCTGCCTGGCTGCGCTTCGCCTGCGCGTCCCTGGTCGCTTTGATCCTGGTCATGAACATGGGAAGCTTTACGGCATCGGATGCGGGAGAAGCATCCACGGGATCCGCGGCGGCAGAAGTTCCGGCAGCAGGAGGAACCGCCCAGGGGCAAGGTTCCGGCACGGGAAGTACGGACGGGCACAAGCCTGAGCCGGAAAAAGAGAGCACGGGAAACCATGGGTCAGGGTCAGATCAGGGAGGCACGGGCAGCCATGGGGCCGGTTCACAGAAGGAAAGTACGTCTGAGTCTGAGCCTGCATCGGAAAAGGAAAGCACTTCTGAGCCTGAGACAGGATCGGATCAGCAAAGTACATCAGAACCTGAATCCGTGTCGGAAAGTGAGAGCGGGCCGGAAATTGTGAGTGGGTCGGAAAGTGAGAGTACGTCGGAAAACGAGAGCGGATCGGAAGCTGAGTCTGCCCAGGAAAGTGAATCGGGTTCAGAAAGCGAGTCAGTATCGGAAAGCGAAGCCGCATCGGAAAGCGGCGCTCCATTCCAGAGTGAGTCTTCAACCGGGCAGGAAAAGATGTCGGAATCAGAAACCCTGGCTACGGAGACTCAGGCTCCGGAGACACAAGAGCAGGACGGGCCGCGAAAACACTATGTGGTCAGCATCCGTGACGCAGCGGTAAGGATTCCGGAAGGCGGAAGAATCTATGATGGAACCGACCGGATCGCAATTACGTTTCGGACGGAAATCAAGGCCCTTCCGGAGGAGACGAAAGCAGAAAAGAAAGCAGAGAAAGAAGCAGGAAATGAGGCAGAAAATGACACAAAGCAAAGCGATACCAAGGAAGATAAAGAGACAACGGAAGGGAAAAAAGGAGGCACAGAGGAATCAGCAGCAGGAAAAGGCAAGTCCCGGGCAGCAGGAGAGAAGCCGGAAAAAGAGGAAAAACCACCGGAATACACAGTTGCCTGCGATGCGCGGCTGGACAGTGCGGATGCGGGAGAAAGAAAGGTTTTGTGCAGCTTCCGTCTGTTTACGGAATGGCCGGATCATGTCCGCCTGGATCTTGCGACGGCTTCTCCTGACCTGCGGGTTACCGTGCAGAAGGCTCCGTTACACATTTCGATTGCGGATGGAACAAAGCGGTATGGAGAACCTGCGGACCTGAAGCATATCAGGATGGAAAGCAGCCCTGCCGTCAGCGTAAGCGGATTTGTCAGGGATGCGTCTGGAAAAGAGATGATCCCGCAGGGATTTGTCCTCCCGGAAATAGACGTGGATCCGGCAGTCCTTGATCAGTGGAGCCCGATCTATGATACCGAAGAAGAGGCGAAGAGCGGGCGGATCCGGGTGAAGGAGTACCGGGATGCGCTGATCCTGAAGCGCGACGCCCAAGGGCGGATTTGCGGAGAAGCGACGGGCAATTATGCGTTCTGTGACACTCCCGGGGGACCGGGATCTTCCGGGGGAAGCGTCAGGATTGAGCGCGCGCCGCTCCTTCAAGGCGTATCCTATGAGGTGTATGGGGAGAATGCCGCGGGCAGCAGGGAAGGGAACGGCACTTTGATTGTCCCGTACGGAACCACCGTACGGGTGGAACCGGTCCCGGGTCAAGGATATAATACCGGTGCAAAGTTCACGAATCTCAAAAGTGACGGCACATTCCGGTTTCGTCTGGAAAAGCGGGATAAGAATGGGATGCTGGCTGCAGATTCCCTGGAAGATACCATTTCCTGCCGGGTTGACGGCAGCGTGCCCAGGGCGGCTGTTACAATTGGCGGCGTCCAGGCATCCGGCAGCATCTTGTTCGGCGCATCGTCTGCCGCTGTTTCGGTCACGGTGCCGGAAGACGGGATCAGCGGCCTGGAATCAGTCAGGTATCGCATCTTATCCGGCGGGATGGACACGGATTCCGTACAGGCCGCGCTGGCAGGAAGAGAGGTGCTGAGCGCATCTTCTGAATGGAGGAACATCTCGCAGAATGCAATGGTGAATCTGAGCGGGGAACAGATCTGCCAGGTGGAGGTCGAGACCAGGGATCTGGTTGGGAATACTGCCATTTCACGAAGCCCGGTTGTTGTGCTGGACAGCGAACCGCCCAGGATTCAAATTACCGGGGTGGAGGATGGAAGCGCTAATGCATCGGAACTCAGGATCCGGGTTCAGTGTCAGGATGCGGCCTTTCTTCCAGGCTCCCTGAAAGCGGAGGTTACGACACAGTTTGGCGGAATGCTCCCGGAACGATACCCTGGTGAGGAAACTTCCGGCGGAGCCAGCATCCGTTTCGGAGACTTTCCACGTCAGAAGAAAGCGGACGCGGTTTACCGGCTGAGTGTGTCGGCGTCAGACCGGGCCGGGAATATCTCCAGAAAACAGATTTCTTTTTCCGTGAACCGGTTTGGATCCTCCTACAGCCTGGCAGACGAGACGGCAGAGCAGCTCAGGGCGTTTTATCATACGAGCCCGTTTGACGTGACCTTTGTTGAAATGAACCTTGATCAGGTTGGAAGCGCGAGGGTTCTGCTTCGCTGCGGGGAACGCCTGACCCAGCTGGGCTCCGGTTCCGGCCTGGTTGTGCGCGCAAGCAAGGGGGAAAACGGCACATTGCGATATTCCTACACAGTGCCTGCTTCCTGCTTTGACCAGGATGGGGTATATGAGGTGATGCTCCTGACAAGCGACCAGGCGGGCAATTCCTCTGACAGTTCGGCGCAGAGGCTGCCGGTGCGTTTCGCGATTGACCGGACTGCTCCCGAATGCCTTGTGTCAGGGATCCGGCCAGAGGGAAGATATCAGGAGAAGGAACTGACTGCAGTCATAGAGATCCGTGACAACCTGGCGTTAGGCGGGGCGCAGGCCTATGTGGATTCTTCTATGGCGGTGAAGATGGACGCGCAGCAGCTGCAGCAGGAGAATGGCATTCTGAAGCTGAAGCTGCCGCAGAAGGAAGCCTGGCAGACGGTTCAGGTGCATGCGGTGGATGAAGCCGGCAATGAAACCTGGACGAAAGAGATTCCCGTATACATATCCGCCGAGGATCCGCAGGAGGCGGAAGATTACCGCAGCACGCGGCTCAGTGCCCAGCAGGTGGAGGAGGCCAGAAAGGAACTGACGACGCTCTGGCAGAAGGTCAGCGGGACGAAACTCTTTTTTGCGCCTCAGACGGGAACCGTTGGAAGTGTTGTGGGGAAAAGCACATTATGGAAGGCGCCCGGAAACCTCCTTTCGGACCTGCCTGCAGCGGACGCAGGCGGCAGGGAAATCCCTGCCGCAGTCACCATTGAAGTACCGCAGAAACCAAAACGCAGGAAGTTTGCATGGCTGATTATTCCGGCTGGCCTTTCGTGCGGCGGGATCTGGTGCCTGAAGAAAGGCCGCTTCCCTCGACACAGGACATATGGAAGGATAAAATGAGATAGGTTCGCCTCCGCATCAGGCGGAGGCGAACCGAACCTCGCATATATTTTGGGAGGCCGGAATGGACAGAACCGG
>CAMORF010000154.1 GCA_946623485.1 uncultured Clostridia bacterium | reverse complement strand
TACGGCAAGGCCGTAGAAAGTGATTCGGATAACATCACCGAGAAGCTTCCCCCAATTAAAAGCAGGAGGAAAAGGAAATGAAGAACTATCAGCTGAACATCACGGAGGAAGAAATGCTTTATATCCGAAAAGCTATCTGCGACAAGAACCTCAAACACACCTGCAAAGCCATCGATTGCAGAAGAACAGGAGACGCTGTTGGAGAAAAGTTCAACATGGAGCACCATGACATCGGTCACAATCTACTGAACAAGATTGACGTAATTCGCGGTTTGTGATTGAAAAGGAGGGATAACAAAATGGGTAAGATGATCAGTTTGGACAACGGGGCCAGTTTCATGACAGCGGCGGAGGCTATGCAGGAGATCGAAAGAAACAAGCAGGAATACGGCATCGACCTCTGGGACGCAATCGTCAGCGCGATGGATGACGAGATCCGGGAGAAAGTACACGCGGAGATGCCGGAAACGGAGCTGGAATTCCTTCAGATGTACTTGAAGGAAGCAAACGATGATCTGATTATCGGATAAGGAGGACAAGGATATGAAGTACGGCGAGAAATACGAAAACAAACTGGTCAACCGGATCACGGGGGAAACAATCCCATATACTGCGACATACAAACGGGTTGATTATCTGTGCTACCACACAGGCAATGATGGCTGTGGGCTGTGGTGTGGTGACAAGCAGATCGAAGGCACCTGTGAATTTTCGGTCAGCGGTTGCAGAACAGAAAAAGCCGCAAAAGCAAAAATCAGGAAATACGTTAATAGATATCATGAATGTGACGAAGATGAAGAAAATGACGAGTGAAGCGCAGCTGGCCGCACAGAAGCGGTACGACGAAAAAAACACCAGGCAGTTCAAACTAAAGCTGAACCTGGTGACGGACCGGGAAATCATTGACTGGCTCGACAGGCAGGAAAACAAACAGGGATATATCAAGCGCCTGATCGAGAAAGACATGAGCGAAGACGAGTGAGGACCCTATGGATTGTGTGCTCTACATAATGTCGCGGATCATCTCCACGATATGCGGGACACACAAACCGCACCTTGAAGGAATCGTCTGAGACGATCACCTTCGCAACTGCCGCCTGGATACGGGCTTTCTGCTCGTCCGGCGGCAGTTTTTCTATGTCCGCGGCGGCGCGGATCCGCGCAGCCAGCTGGGCAGGATCGTACCGGGGGCCGGAGCTGGCGGAGAGGCGGGACTGGATTTCCTTTTCTTCTTTGTCCAGGGCAGTCAGATCTGTGTAGACGCTGGCCGGAGGATCATCATGCGTTTTGACAAAGCCCAGCAGCCGAGCGGTCTGCTTCTTAATTTCCTGCAGCCGGGTCCGGAGGGACTGGGCAGCGGAGCGGGTTTCCTTTTCATCCTGCTCGATGAAGTCGTTCGCAATCGCGCAGGCCTGAGAGATCAGCTGCTCATCGGAGGCCATGTAGATCAGGGACTGGATGACAGCACCGTAGACGATTTCCAGCCGGGCAGACTTCACGCAGCGGGACGGGCAGGAGTAATACCGTTCAATCGCGCCGGCACGGGTTTTTCCTCCGTGCCGGATTTTCATATTTTTTCCGCACACAGCGCAGTAGACAAGGCCGGAGAGAGGGTAGACGGTCTTTGATCGGTAGGAGGCAGCATAGGTGGCATTCTGGCTGCGGATGTCGCAGACGCGCTGCCACTCATCGGGAGACAGGAGTGCCGGAACGCCGCCGGGGACCCGGATGGTTTCCGGGGATGTGATCCTGTGCCGGGGATCGTCCCCCATCCGGCGGAGGTAAACGCCGGAATAGATCTCGTTTTGCAGCATAAAATTGAGATGCTGCTTAGAAAATGGTTTGTCCCTGTGCAGATAGGCCAGGACAGCCGGATCATTGAGGTGCAGCAGCATGGAGCTGTATCCGCTGCGGGCCATGTACAGCTCAAAAACCTTCCGGGCAACCGGGCCGGTGACGGGATCGATCTGGTAGTGCTTGGCATCGTCCACGCAGTAGCCGAAGGGGATGTGGCCGCCAAGATACTGGCAGTCTCTGGCCAGATGCTTGTGGGACATGACAACGCGGTCGGAATCCTGCTCCCGCTCCAGCTGAGCGAAGGATGCCAGGAGATTGAGCATCATCCTTCCGGAGGGGGTGGAAGTATCAATGGACTCCGTGACGGAAACCAGCGTGGCGCCGGCAGGAGCGAAAATGTCCTCGATCATCGTGAGGGTATCGCGGAGGGAGCGGGAAAGACGGTCCAGCTTCCAGACAACGATGGCGGTGACGGATCCGGCGGAGATCGCGGAGAGCATCTGACGGAGGGCGGGACGGTCAGTATTCTTGCCGGAGAATCCGGCATCCTCAAAGATTCGGATGGGGGACTGTCTCATGGTTGCATAGCCGCTCAGGATCTCGCGCTGAGCCTCGATAGAAATGCCGTGAGCGGCCTGCTCATCGGAAGAGACACGGCAGTATCCGTAAATCATGATTCTCCCTCCTTCGGGAACATCTTCGCAGCGATACTTAGCTGCTGGCTGAGATAATTCTTCCCATCATCGGAAAGATCCCTGTATCGGACGATCAGATCACGTTCATCCACAGACAGCTTGCCAAGATCCGTAAGCACATGATGGAGCACATAATCATCATAGGGAGACTTTCCGTCAATGTCATCCAGGAGAAAAACAGGAGAGCAGCCGAGCGCATGGGCAAGGTTCTGAATTGTATCACGCTTCAAATTTACGACAAGGCCAGTTTCATATTTGTTAATAGCTGCCTGCTTAACGCCGACGAGATTTGCGAGATCCTCCTGCGTCCATCCCATGGCTTTACGCAGCATTTTGATTTTTTCGCCGGTAGTCATAGATATCACCCCCATCTGAAATGAGTGTACCACAATATAAGACGCACAACAAGTAAATAAAAATCTTGACACGATGGGAGAGAGCCACTATAATATAATCCGAATCAGATTTTTAATCAAATCAAAGGAGGAAGAAAATGAATACTTTGGAACTGAAAATCGAAATGATGAAGCACAAGGACAAACAGGTCGATCTGGCAAAGGCCATCGGGCTTAAACCGGCAAACATGAACAAGAAGATTTTGGGGCAGGTCCCTTTTTTCACGGATGAAATCAATGCAATCAGGAAAAGATACAACCTGACGGATCGGAGAACGATGGAAATTTTTTTTGAGTAAGCGCAATCTTAAAAAGATTAATAAGTAATTTAATATAAGGAGTAAAAAATGGATCGTGGGTTTTGTATGCCGGCGGAAATCACGATCAGCCGGAAATATGCGGAAACCGGGGAGGAGCTGCCGGGGGAGATCGTGCATGTGGAGAGGCAGGATGTCAGCCGGGAGAGGCTGGTCCAGCTGATCAGGGCGCTGATGGGTGAGGAGGATGGCCAGCGTGGAAGTCGGGAAGTATGACGCCTATATCGTGATGCGGGGCGGGCAGTATGTGGCAGGATATTGGCCGGGGCTGGGGAAGGTCAGGATGACAGACAGCCCGTGGGATGCATGGACGGACAAGAGCAGGGCAAAGGCTCAGCTGGTGGCCAACAGGGTCGGAGGGAAGATCCGGAAGTGGAACCCCGTGACCGGAATCGTGGGGTGAAAAAGGATGCATGATATCGACACAATCAGATTGAGTCTGAGGCAATGTATCACAACAGACTACTATGAAACGTGCAGGAATTGCACGTATCATGGGGGAGAATGTGTCAGAAAACTGATGAATGAAGCGGCTGATCTGATTGACCTGATGATGAATGAATTGGGGTACGCCAGGATCCGGAAGGACAGAGTCGGCAAGCATGAGATGAGACCGGGAATGATGATGACCATCTCGGCAGCGGAGTATTTGATCAGGTATGGAGGTGCGAAGCATGACGGAAGCGGATGTCCAGTATCAGATGCTGATGAAGAAGGCGGAGAAGTGGAAGAAACTGGCGGAGCAGGCGGCTGAGGCGGCCTGCGCGGAGTGCCGGGAGTATGTCAATCCGGACATGTACTGTGTGAGCTGCAAGGTGCATACGATCAAGGAGGCCGCGAAGCATGAGCGTTTTTAGCGAGCAGGACCGGGAGGTGATCCGGCGGTGCATTGAGCTGGGATATGAGCAGGGCGTGATGCGGATCGCGGAAGTATGCACCACCATGATGGGAAAGGAGAACCGATTTGGATATCACAAGGAAAAGTGTGCTCGTCGAGGCGCTCATGGAAGTCGAGCACATGCAGAGACGGTTTTCAAAGGGTAAGAGCCTTCTGGAGGCGGAGCCGGGGTATGAGGCTGCATGGGACGCGGAGAGGCAGAAGGCAGCCATCCTCCGGGAGATGATCCGCGAGGTGGAAAGCGGAGAAAAGGTCAGGGACTATCAGAGCGGGATCACGTTTGAGCCGGCGGAGGAGCCGATGAGATTTTGACGGAGCAGGAGGAGAGAGCATGGGCAGGAAGGCTTTTGTGGTGTGCATGAGTGTGATGGCGGTGATTATTGGGGCGCTGGTGTGGGCAAATATCTGGGTGATGCAGGAGCCGGAGCCGGATGTGGTTTATCCAATGACAAATCAGCATATAGAGTGGAAGGGCGCCGGATATAACGGGATCTGGGAGAAATAGAGTATGGAAGAGATTAAACTGGGAAGCCTTTTTGACGGATCCGGCGGCTTTCCTCTCGCCGGGGCGTTATTCGGGATAAAACCTGTATGGGCAAGCGAAATAGAACCGTTTCCTATTCGGGTGACAAAACAGCGTTTCCCTGAGATGAAACACCTTGGAAGTGTGACAGACATATGCGGTGCAGATATTGAGCCGGTAGACATCATAACATTCGGCTCTCCGTGTCAGGATTTATCGGTAGCAGGGAAACAGGCGGGAATTCACGACGGGGAAAGGAGTAATTTGTTTTTTGAAGCCATTAGAATTATCAGAGAAATGCGAGGGGTATCTGCAGATAAGTATCCAAGATTTGCTGTATGGGAAAATGTACCCGGAGCATTCAGCAGTAATAAAGGAGCCGATTTCCAAGCAGTCCTTGAAGCGCTTTGCGGAATTAAAGAATCAAACGTTTCTGTTCCTCGACCTGAGGGGGGGTGGAAACCGGCAGGACTCATCGTGGGAGATGGGTACAGCATTGCATGGAGGGTCTATAACGCCCAATACTGGGGAGTCCCCCAGCGTCGCAAGAGAATCTACCTTATCGCAGATTTTGGAAGTGAACGCGCCGGAGAAATACTATTTGAGCCGGAAAGCATGCGAGGGCATCATCCGCAGAGCGAAGAAGCGCGGAAAGGTGCTGCCGGATTTGTTGCGGGAGGCGCTGGAGGAGGCCATCTCGCTTTCGCATGGGCCAACAGCGCAGGAGCAGGCTTGAGCGAAGAGGAGACAGCGCCCACCATCAAGGCCAACCGGAACGGAGAGCCAGGAGTGGCCTACAGCATCGAAGGGCATGTGATTGATCGGAACAGCGGACAGAACGGCAGAGGATGGGCTGAGGGATACGCGCACACGCTGAACGCCACTGATCGGCACGGCGTGGTCTATCCGGTGAAGGCAAGGACGCTGACGGCAAGGATGGATGCTTCCCATTGTGTGGACCGTGGGAAGGAAGTGGTCGTGAAGACATACGCGGCGGTTACCTACGTTCAACCAAGCTTCGGAGAGTTCCGGGAAGACGATATCGCCAACACGTTGAAAGCTTCCGATGTAAAGCGAGTTGACCCAGGAGCCTGTGTTCTGGAAGAGCGGAGAGCCGCCCGGAAGTACATTGTCCGGAGGCTGACGCCGACGGAGTGCGGACGGCTGCAGGGATTTCCGGATGGATGGGTGGAAGGAGCGAACGGAACAGATTCGGCCATATACAAAATGTGGGGGAATGGAATTGCTTTGCCATGCGTAGCTGATGTGCTTATGAGACTGGCGAAAGAATTAAGAAAAAGAGAGGTGAAGCGGGAATGATGAGGGATGAAGTTATCGAGCACTTGAAGGAAACAGC
>CAMORF010000153.1 GCA_946623485.1 uncultured Clostridia bacterium | reverse complement strand
TTCGACGGCTATGTGTGCGAGGTTGTCCGCAACTCCGTCACGATCGAGGTTCCCTCCGCCATCGCGAGCGCGACACCGATCTGAGGCTGCATGTCTGTCGGGTATCCCGGATAGGGAAGCGTCTTCACATTGGCGCAGGACAGGCGCTTCGGCGCGATCACCCGCACCGCCGTGTCATACTCCTCCACCCGGCATCCAATCTCAAGCAGCTTGGAAATCGTCGCTTCCAGATGCTTCGGTATGACATTCTTCACCAGAACATCACCACCTGTGCAGGCTGCCGCAAACATAAACGTTCCCGCTTCAATCTGGTCCGGAATGATGGAATACTCCGTCCTGTGGAGCTTCTCCACGCCGACAATACGGATTACATCCGTTCCTGCGCCCTTGATGTTTGCGCCCATGCTGTTCAGGAAGTTCGCAACATCAACGACATGCGGCTCCTTGGCACAGTTCTCAATCACGGTCCGGCCTTCCGCCATGGAGGCTGCCATCATAATATTGATTGTAGCGCCCACCGAAACAGTATCCAGGAAAAGATGGCATCCTCTCAGATGCTCCGCCTCCGCGCAGATACTCCCGTTCCGGATGGAAACCTTCGCGCCAAGCGCCTTGAACCCCTTCAGATGAAGGTCAATCGGCCTGGATCCGATGTTGCAGCCACCCGGAAGCGGAACCTCAGCTTTCTTATATTTGCCAAGCAGCGCGCCAAGCAGATAATAACTTGCACGGATCTTCTTGATGTACTCATACTCGATGTTCACGTCACCGATATTCGCCCCGCACAGCATCACTGCATGCGGTGACATCCGGTCAATCTTCACGCCAATCTGGCTCATGGCCTCAAGCATGACATTGACATCGCGTACATCCGGAAGGTTCTCAATGAGAACCTCATCATCCGTCATAATTGCCGCGGCAAGAATTCCAAGGGCTGCATTTTTCGCGCCGCCGATCTCAACCTCACCGCGCAGCGCCTTGCCGCCCTTGATAATATATTGTTCCATACTCAATCCTCTTCAGTTACCGATTAATTATTCCGCCCTCCGGATCTCCCTTAAATTCCCCGGCAGGCGCTCCCCCGCAAAATACCTGCCCTGCCTTCTGCAGTCGCAGGCCAGGCTCCCTCGCATCTTCCGGAATCTGACTTGATTCATCTCCGGCATCCCCAGATCCTCAGGAGTAAACAAACAGGGCAAGCGTCCCATACATACGCTTGTCTTGCATATTATATCCATTTCCCGCACATCTGTAAACTGATTTTATGAGATCGACCAAGACCGAACCATTGACCCGGAATGCCGGCTCAGAACATCGCCCCGGATCATTGTCCCCGGACACTGGCTCAGGCCATCGTCTCACGGCGCGCCGACCAGCACCTTGATGCTGCGCGGGCCGAGTACGATGCTGCCGGGATCCCCAAGCATCGTTTCTTCTCCCGGGGCCGCAGAAAAACCGGCGGAATCAAACGCCAGCTTCCACGACATGCCGGCCGGAATGATCGGAAGCTGCATCCGATGCTCCTCCCAATGGGCGTTCACGGCGATGTAGAGGAAGCAGTCTGCCTCTGTCCCAAACCGTTCATGGTCTTCCGCATACAGATAGGCAAAAACCAGCGCTGGAACATTTTCATCCAACTGCCAGGGCTGCTCCCCATGAAAGGAAAGCTCCGGGTATCCCGTTCCGTTATGCCCAAGGCGGTATTCCATATTCCGGAGCACCGGGTGCGCTTTCCGGAACGCAATCAGGTGCCGCACGTAATCAAACAGTTCCCGGTTTTTCTTCAGGTCAGCCCAATCCAGCCAGGAAACCTCATTATCCTGGCAGTACGCATTGTTGTTGCCCTGCTGCGAATTGGCGAATTCATCTCCCGCCAGAAGCATGGGGATTCCCCTGCTGGTCAACAGGATCGTCAGCATATTTTTCATCTGGCGCATCCGCAGGTCATGGATCTGCGGATCCTGCGTGCTGCCCTCCACGCCGCAATTCCAGCTGTCATTGTCATTGCAGCCATCCCGGTTATCCTCTCCGTTCGCCTCATTGTGTTTGCTGTTATAGGAAACCAGATCATACAGCGTAAACCCATCATGGCAGGTCACAAAATTAATAGAGGAAGACGCATTTCGCTCATGATACAGATCCTCCGAACCACTGATCCTCCGGTACAGCTCCGGTGCCTGCTCCGCGCCGCCTTTCACAAACCGGCGCAGACAGTCACGATACCGTCCATTCCATTCCGCCCAGCGGTTGCTGGAAGAGAAAACGCCGACCTGGTACAAACCGCCCGCATCCCATGCCTCGGCGATCAGAAGCGTTTTTCCAAGCACCGCATCCCCGGCCAGGCTGTCAAGCAGCGGCGGATCCACCAGCGGGGTACCGTCCTCCCCCCTGGCCAGGATGGAAGCCAGATCAAACCGGAACCCATCTACGTGATAGGCGCTGACCCAGTACCTGAGGCAGTCCAGCACAACATTACGCACAACCGGATCATTGCAGTTCATGGTATTGCCACAGCCGCTGAAGTTATAATAATACCCCTCCGGCGTCAGCATATAGTAGGTCCGGTTGTCAATGCCACGATAAGAAATCGTAGGGCCAAGTTCATTTCCCTCCGCCGTATGGTTAAACACAACATCCAGGATCACCTGGATCCCGTTCTGGTGAAAATGACGGATCATGTTTTTCAGCTCATCCGCCTCCAAGCCAAAGGAGCCTGCAACGGAGTAGCCCGCTTTCGGAGCGAAAAAGCAAACGGTTGAGTACCCCCAGTAATTCAATAGCTGCCTGCCGTCATGCATCCGTGGATTCTCAAATTCATCAAATTCAAAGATCGGCATCAGCTCAACGCAGTTTACGCCAAGTTCCTTCAGATACGGGATCTTTTCCGCCAGTCCCGCGTAGGTACCGCGGTATTTCACGCCGCTTCCCTGGTGCACAGTGAATGAGCGCACATGAAGCTCATAGATGACCAGCTCCTCAGGCGCTATCTCAAGGGGCTTATCTCCTTCCCATTCATAGTCTTCCCGGATGAACTGCCCTCTGTGCGGAAATGGATCTTCCGGGTCCGGCGTCCTCCCCCAGACGGTTCTTCCGGAGACCGATTTTGCGTAAGGGTCAAGCACAATCCTGGACTTGTCAAACAACAGCCCCTTCTCCGGGCAGAACGGGCCGTCAAAACGGTATCCATACTCCGTTGTCTCCGGATTAATCCCAAACACCATCATGGTGTAGACATGTCCGATCCGGAATTCCTCCGGGAACGGGATCTCAACAAAGGGCTGTTTCTGCCCATGATGGAACAGCACAAGGGTACAGCCGGTGGCATCTTCAGAAAATATACTGAAGTTTACACCGCCGTCTATGATAGTGGCGCCAAACGGAAATACACGCCCGGCGCGGTATGAAAGATCTCCCATCTGATTCGTAGGAAATGTATCAATCATAATCATGGTTATATTCCTCCAGAGCAGCTCCATTCGGACAGGTACATCCGCGCAAATCCATCAGGGCAGGTACATCAGCACACATCCATCCGAACAGCCCCGTCAGGGCAGGTACATCCCCAGACATCCTCCGCTGCGCACGCTCTCTCCCTGGCATTCTCCCACCAGACATGTTCCCTCCAGGGCATTCTCCCGCAGGCATCTTCCCTACCCGGCATCGAATCGCATCATCCCGATCATGGTGAACTCTATAAAATTCAGGATAACACATTTTATGAGATCTGTGTGGCTGATTCTAACGGACAACGCCCCTCCCGGCTTACTCCAATCTGGTAATTTCGGAGATTGTACCGGATAATTCGCGTTTTTATTGGACGATGCCCTGAGACACTGGTATATTACCCTGCAAAGCCACCAAGACCAATCCCATTCATCATAATTCAGATTTTCATAAATCCGATTCTGCAGTATAATTGCAATTACAGAAAATCTCGCCATGTCTTCGCGCCTGCGCTCATCTGCTTTATCAAAAATTCTTGACGTAGCCCGCTGCGTCTCTGGCAAGTAAGCTTTCTTCAGCTTCAGGGCTTTTGGTCCTTACATCATCACATTCCTTTTTACCGACTTTCGGAGGCAACAATATGACGATTGATGAAATGAACACACTCAAAACAGATCTCCGGCTTACCTATCAGAAAATCTCGCAGTTGTCCGGGATCCCGCTCAGGACTGTACAGAATGTTTTTTCAGGAACTACGAAGGCTCCCAGAGCACATACACTGGATGCCCTGGAGGCTGCACTCAAGGAAGCCTTCCGGAAGGCAAACCAGCCTGCAACAGGTCTTCCGGGCGTAGATCGTCCGACGGCAGCCATTCGGGAGGCCACCACACCATACGATACCCTGCCGGCCACGCAAGGCCGCACCCTGAAAGACTACTATGCGCTCCCGGAGGATCAACGCGCTGAGCTGATCGACGGGGTGTTCTATGATATGGCAGCTCCATCCTATCTCCACCAGCTGATACTCGGTTCCCTGCACCATCTGTTTTTCGAATGTATTCTCCAGCACGGGATGGGCTGTGAAGTCTTTATGGCACCCTGTGATGTCCGTCTGGACCAGGACAGCCGCACAATGGTACAGCCAGACCTTCTCCTCATCTGTAAAGAGCAGGACTACCTGCATCTCAGCTACCTGGATGGAGCACCTGATCTTGCCGCAGAGATTCTTTCCCCTGCCACCAGATCCAAAGACATGATCCTCAAGCTGTATAAATATCAGAACGCCGGCGTCCGGGAATACTGGATTGTCGATCCGGAAACCCAGACTGTCACGGTTCATAATTTCGAAGAAGCGATCTATGCCCCCCGGAAGTATTCCTTCCTGGATCAGATTCCCATTGGAATCTCCGGAGGAACATGCACCATTGATTTCTCCCGGATCCAGGAACGGATCGTTCGCTATGAAACAGACTCATTTTCCCACACATCATGAAGGAGCCTCGCTATGATGGATCAACAACGTTTTCTGGAATGCCGCGCTCAGCTGATGAGCCGGCTCGAGATGTCGCGTGATATGTCAGATTCAGAGATCCTGGACCTGATCGATGACCTGATCGCGCAATCAGATCCGTCCCGGCGGATGCGGTTTGCGGATCGGTATCAGCTGAAGACAGAGCTGTTTAATTCCGTGCGTCGCCTCGATATCCTATCCGAGCTGCTGGACGACGACACCGTGACAGAGATCATGGTAAACGGCATGGGCAGCATCTACATAGAGCGTGCCGGACGGCTTATGAAGTGGGAGAAGTCCTTTTCCTCCCGGGAAAAACTGCAGGATATCATCCAGGCAATCGTAGCCTACTCAAACCGTGTGGCCAATGAATCCGTGCCCATCGTTGACGCGCGTCTGGAGCGGGGTGAGCGTGTCAATATCGTCATGAATCCCATCGCAATTGACGGGCCGGTGATTACGATCCGCCGCTTTCCGGAAAAGCCCATCTCCATGGAGAAGCTGATCTCCTGGGGATCCGTATCGGAAGAAGCCGCAGCTTTTCTGAAAGGTCTGGTGCAGGCAGGCTACAATATCTTCATCTCCGGCGGAACCGGCAGCGGAAAGACAACCTTCCTGAACGCACTGTCAAACTTCATCCCGAAGGACGAACGGATTATCACAATCGAGGACAACGCGGAGCTGCAGATCCAGGGGGTACGCAACCTGGTACGCCTCGAAGCACGGCGGCCAAATGCCGAAGGTGACGGCGAAGTAACGATCCGGGACCTGATCCGGTCATCACTCCGGATGCGCCCGGACCGGATCATTGTCGGAGAAGTACGCGGAGATGAGACAATCGATATGCTGCAAAGCCTCAACACCGGCCATGACGGAAGCCTGAGCACCGGCCACGGAAACAGCCCGAAGGATATGCTTTCAAGACTGGAAACCATGGTCCTGATGGGCCTGGAGATCCCGATATCCGCAATCCGCAGGCAAATCGCAAGTGGGATCGATATCATGGTCCACCTGTCCCGCATGCGGGACAAATCAAGGAAGGTGCTGGAGA
>CAMORF010000152.1 GCA_946623485.1 uncultured Clostridia bacterium | reverse complement strand
TTCAGCTGTTTCAGGACATCTTCCTTGATATCATCCAGGCTGACGGCAATTACAGCAAGGTCTGTCTTTGGGTCGGTTCCTTTGACCTTGGCTGACGCCAGGAGATCATCCGGATCATCGGCCTCTGCGGAAAAAGCTACGGTCACTTCCGTTGAGTTTTCAACGACATGGTTGTTGGTCGCGATCAAAAGCTCGTCATCATTCTGTGCAATGATAAAACCGCTTGCGGCACCCTGCATCTCAATCTCCTGCGGCTGCCCGAACCAGTCCATCACTTCCTGCACGCCCGTTTTTGTAACTGTAACGATAGAGGGCATCACTGCCTCAACAACCCCGGATACATCGATCGCCGTTACGGCTGCATCCTTCGTGCTGGTAGTTTCCAACTGGGCATAAGACTTTTTCTCTGTCTCTTCCGCTTTCTCTGTCTCCTGGTCAGCCGCTTCAGTCTCTGTTTCGGAAACCGTAAGCTGTGTCTTGGCATCCTCGGCAAAAGCTGTCGGCGCAACCTGTCCGATCACCAAAGCTCCTGCAATCGCTGCTCCTGCAATACCTGCCGCAAATCTTTTCTTCATAAATGATTACCCCTTTCTATCCAAGGCCGGAAAGCCGGCCACGCTGTACCTTTGAAGCTTCCCGCTGCCGAAGCGGATTCAGTGCTCCGGCAGCTCTTATCTTTTTGATAGAAACAGGATATGCCTCAGTTGTGTTTCAAATGTGAAAAACAACGCATGAAAACTGTGAAAAAACTGTTACCTGTGAACCAGCAGGCTCTTGCCTGTCATTTCCTTCGGCTGCTCCATCCCCATCATCTCGATCAGGGTCGGGATAATGTCGCACAAAGCGCCGCCTTCCCGAAGCGTATATTCCGGGTCATAATTCACGAGGATAAATGGAACCGGATTGGTGGTGTGCGCCGTCAGCGGTTCTCCCGTTTCATAGTCCACAAGCTGTTCTGCATTGCCGTGGTCAGCAGTGATAAACATCTGCCCGCCGACCTCAACAATCGCGTCCACTACTCTGCCGACACACTGATCCACTGCCTCAATCGCCTTGATCGCGGCTTCCTCCACGCCGGTGTGTCCGACCATGTCGGGATTCGCGAAGTTTGTGATGATGACGTCATACTTGCCGGAACGGATCGCCTCTACAAAGCGGTCGCAGACCTCAGGCGCGCTCATCTCAGGCTGCAGGTCGTAGGTCGCGACCTTCGGGCTCTTGACAAGGATGCGGTCCTCGCCAGGATTGGGTTCTTCCACGCCGCCGTTGAAGAAGAACGTAACGTGGGCATATTTCTCCGTCTCCGCGATACGGGCCTGCGTCATATGATGCTGCGCAAGGTATTCGCCAAAGGTCTCAGTGATCTCAACCTTCGGGAAGGCGATCTCCTTGTTCGGGATCGTTACGTCATAGTCGGTAAAGCATGCATAGAAGACCTTCTTCCTCGGTCCTCTGTCAAATTTGTCAAAGTCATCGATGCAGAAACATCTTGTGATTTCCCTTGCACGGTCCGGGCGGAAGTTGAAGAAGATGATGGAGTCATGATCCTGGATCGTCGTGACAGGCTTTCCATCCTCCATGACGACTGCCGGTACCACGAATTCATCGGTCACGCCCTGGGCGTAGGAATCCTTGATTGCCTGTACGCCGGAGGATGCCGGCACGCCCTCTCCCAGTGTCAGCGCGCGGTATGCCTTCTCAATCCTGTCCCAGCGGTTGTCGCGGTCCATCGCATAGTACCTTCCGGATACTACGCCGATCTTGCCGACGCCAATCGCATCCATCTCATCCTGCAGCTGCTGCGCGTATTCCGCTCCGCTTTCAGGCGGGGTATCGCGCCCGTCCAGGAAGCAGTGTACGAATACCTTCTTCAGCCCATGGCGCTTTGCCATCTCCAGCAGCGCGTACAGGTGGGTATTGTGGCTGTGGACGCCGCCGTCGGAGAGCAGCCCATAAAGATGAAGCTGGCTGTCATGCTCCTTCACATTGTTCATCGCCTTAAGCAGGACTTCATTTTCAAAGAAATCACCATCCTGGATTGCCTTGGTGATCCGGGTGAGGTCCTGGTACACGATGCGGCCGGCTCCCATGTTCAGGTGTCCAACCTCAGAGTTCCCCATCTGGCCGTCGGGCAGTCCCACATAAAGCCCGCTGGCCTGCCCCTGTACGAAGGGATATTCCTTCATCAGGCGGTCCATCACCGGCGTATTGCCCAGTGCGACTGCATTGTGGTCTTTCCTCGGATTCAGCCCATAGCCATCCAGGATCATCAAAACTGTAGGTCTTTTACTCATTTGGCTTTCGCTCCTTCCAATATAATACATTGGGATCTGTCAGGATTCTCCTCTGAATCTTGCAGCAGGGGAATACAATGACAGTTCCTGATTCAGTACACTCTGATCATGTTTGCGACCTTGCGTACCACGCTGCTTGATTCCAGTATCAGAAGCGCATCTTTGATATGGCGTTCTTTCACGTTACTGGTAATAATGACCAGTTCCGCGTCGTTACCGATTTTATTCTTCTGAATGACCTGTTCAATGGAAACCGAATTGTTTCCGAAGATGCTGGCGATCGTAGCCAGCACGCCGGGCTTATCCTCCACCGACATCCGGATAAAATAGGATGACCTGGTGTTCTCGATCCTTTTGACTGGGATTGTCCGGTATACATTATCTCTGGTCGATCCCTGAGAATGCTCTTTAATGCGGCGCGCAACGGCGAACACGTCTCCCATGACGGCACTGGCGGTCGGCATCTCGCCTGCGCCCCTGCCATAAAACATGACATCTTCTACCGCGTCCCCATTCACATAAACCGCGTTGTAAGAGCCGCTGACGGAAGAAAGCGGATGGCTCTCCGGCAGCAGCATCGGGTGCACCTTCGCCTCTATGCCCTCCGGCGTATGATTCGCTACCGCAATCAGCTTGATCACGCGGCCAAGCGTCTTTGCATAGGAAATGTCCTTGGCTGTGATCTTTGTGATTCCTTCCGTATATACATCCCGGAATGTGACCCTGGAATGAAATGCGATGGTCGCGAGGATCGCGATTTTCCGTCCGGCATCGTATCCTTCTACGTCTGCCGTAGGATCCGCTTCGGCATAACCAAGCTCAGTTGCCTGGGCCAGGGCTTCCTTGTAATCCATTCCCTCGTCCGTCATCTTCGACAGAATATAATTGGTGGTACCGTTTACGATTCCCATGACGGTACGGATCTCGTTTGCGGCAAGGCTGTTTTTCAGCGGAGAGATAATCGGAATCCCGCCCGCGACAGCTGCTTCGAAACGCAGCTCTACGTGATTCTCTTCCGCCACCTGGAACAGTTCTCCGCCCCGCTCGGCAATCAGGTCTTTGTTTGCCGTCACCACGCTCTTCCCAGCCTCCATGGCGCTGCGGATATAGGTGTAGCCCGGCTCAATCCCGCCGATCAGTTCGACCACGATATCAATCTGCGGATCCTCCAGGATTGACTCAAAGGATGTGGTCAGGATCCCCGGATCCTCAACTTTGTGCTGATGCTTTTCCGGATTCCGGACCATGATAGAACGGATATTGAGATACGTATTCAGTTTCTGCATCATCTCCGGCCGCTGGCGCTGCATGATCTTATACACGCCTGTCCCGACCGTGCCGAATCCCAGAAGTGCTACATTGATTTCTTCCTGTGCCATACTCTTTTCTTTCCCATGTACCCTTTCCCTTGCAGGGTGCATTGTCTTTCTATGCATTCAGATACTTTCAGCTTCTCCGGCGCTGCTCATGCTCCTGCCGTTGAAAACCGCTAAGGAGCTGTTCCGAAATAACTTATGAATATTGCGATGGATTTTTCTTCGAGTCCTCAGGTCAAGGTGAGGGCGCATAGCGGGCTATGTAACCGAACCTTGACCTGTGGAATCGGAGAAAAAGACAAACAAGATCATACGTTATTTCTGAACAGATCCGAAGCCATTATATACTTATGAATTCAGAAAAAGCAACCACCGAAGGAAGCGTTCATGCCTGTTCAGCAACGATGTTCTTCATCCAGACATTCTTTCTGACGAGGATATATCCAATCACACATTTGATCAGGTCTGCGGCATGTACAATCGCGAAAATCGCAATTACGTGCAAGCCGGTAAAACGGCTGAGCGTATACGCGATCGGAACGCTGACCGCACACATGAAGACGCTGTCGAATATGAACGTGATAATTGTTTTTCCGCCGGAGCGGAGCGTGAAATACGTCGAATGCAGAAATGCTTCCTTGGGTGTCGTTATGCCCATGACGATCAGAAACATCGTGGCAATGTGCCGGGCTTCCGGGTTGGTGTTGTAGAGCTGCGGGAACAACGGCGCCGTGAGGATCATCACCACCATCACGGTCAATCCGATCGTAAAGGAAGTGGCGATAATCTTCGTGTCAGTTTCCTTGGCCTCTTTCATTTTCCCTGCTCCCAGGAGCTGGCCGACAATGATTGCTACGGCATCTCCCAGCGCGATGAAGGAGATGTTGAATACATTGTTGATCGTATTGGCAATGTTCTGACCGGCTACCACATTCAGCCCTCTGAGGGAATATGCCTGGTTCAGCAGGAAGATGCCCGTTGCCCACAGGGTTTCATTGACCAGAAGCGGCGCGCCGGTCACGATGAACTTTTTGACGATGGCAGCCGGAATCTTCAGGGAAGTGTATACCCCTTTGATATAGGTATGGACTTTTCCGTGGGTGTGCAGCCAGATCACGATGATCGCGCATTCGACAACCCTGGAAATCCCGGTGGCGATTGCGGCTCCGTATACCCCAAGCACGGGGAAGCCGAATTTTCCGTAGATCAGAAGATAGTTGAACACCAGGTTGACCAATACGGCGATCAGCCCTGCCCGCATCGGAACGACCGTCTCTCCGCATTCCCGGAGGGTACTTGAGTAGGTAAAGCTGATAAAGATCAAGGGCATTGAAAAGAAGATGATGCGCATATACCCAAGGGCATACTGCATGGTTGCCTGCAGGTCTCCGCCGTCACCGCTTTCATTCAGGTACAGGCCAACCAGGTTCGGACCAAATACCTGCATAATCGTAATTGCCGCGACCGTTATGATCAGTCCCAGGTATAGCTTGTAGCGGAAAGTATATTGGATCCCCCGGTCATCCTTATAGCCGTAATACTGCGCGGTAAAGATTCCTGCGCCGGACAATCCGCCAAACAGGCACAGGAAGTAAATGAACATAATCTGGTTGACAATCGCGACGCCGGACATCTGCTCGGTCCCGATACGCCCGACCATAATGTTGTCCAGAAGGCTTACGAAATTCGTGATTCCGTTCTGGATCATGATTGGCACAGCGACCTTCATCAGCATCCGGTAGAATGCTTTATCGCCGATGTATTTTTCTCTGAAACGTCCCATTCCGGATTCTCTCCCTACCAAAACTATCCGTCTGCCCAAAACTATCCGTTTGCCGAATCAAAATTGTCCGTCTACTATAAACGATTTGGATTCATAATTTCAACCCTAAAAAAAGTCATGCATGAAACACCGAAAGCGCCATGCATGACCGATACTCAGAACGCTTTGCGTACTGAGCTATATGGGGGTGAATCATTCCCCTATGAGTCCAGGTTCCTCCGCCTGAATCGTCCCCCTGTCAGAACAATCTTCCCGCCTGAAGGAACAGGCTGCAGGATTCTTCCGCAATAGAACTCAGACAATCAGGAAGAACTTGATCAGGAACAACACCGAGATGATGTACGTAAGGATGGAAACCTGTTTGCCTTTTCCCTGCAGAAGCATAATGACTGCATAGCTGATCATCGCAATGCCGATTCCATGTCCGATGGATCCGGAGATCGGCATGGTCAGGAGCATCAAGGCAACCGGAGCCATCTGGGAGATGTCATTCCAGTCAATCTTCTGCAGGCCGCCCAGCATCACGATTCCTACGTAGATCAGCGCGGAGGACGTGGCTGGCGCAGGGATCAGCGCGGCAATCGGTGCGATGAACATGCAGCACAGGAACAGGATTCCGG
>CAMORF010000151.1 GCA_946623485.1 uncultured Clostridia bacterium | reverse complement strand
CTCGAATGAAAATCCTGCGCAATCTGCACAATTTATTTTGTAACAGCTCCTAAGCGCATTGAATAAATGCGTTTACGATAAGATGATGCGGCCGGCTGTCTAAGGGTAGAAGGCCGCTTCTATCGGCCGGCGCGAAAAGGAAACGAATCAATTCGTTTCCTAATACCTGTGGAATCGTTACAAATCTGCGGTCAAAGAACGCTCTGCGGAATCAATCCACAGAGCGCCATCCTGCATTCCAATTCTACAGTTTTCTCACCCGCGTGGCTGGAAGATCACCTCGTCCGGATAAACCAGCCCCAGCTTCTCCCTTGCCACCTTCTCGACATAGGCATTCGTATTCGTGTACTTACGAAATGTCTCAATGTTCTCGCCTCTACCCTGTTCCTCGGTAATCTTCCGCTCCAGCGTCTCGATCTGCTGCGCGTAAGCACTGTTGCGATCCGCCAAGGTACGGCACCTGGCCGCCAAAGCCACAATAATGATGCAGACTACGATGATGATTAAAAGCACTCCCCTGCGGTTTTCCCTGGAAACCGGATGTCTGCCTGAGCTCATGAATATCACCACTCCTTTATCCTATCCCGCCCGCAAAAGGCTCCTGAACACTTCCTGACCTTTGCAGAAACAACTTCCTTAAAATCATGTATATTTTAAACTGTCAACCGCGTCTTTTCAACCCGGATTTAAGATATTTCTAAGAAAGTGTTACAAAAGCTGTTTATTCAGGTTAAATGTAACGGAACAGCTCCTGCGCCTCTTCCTTGCGCACCGTCTCCGCAACGCTGAGCACCTCCGCCTTCACCGTCCGCGTGCCGAAGGCAATCTCGATTACATCCCCGGGATTCACCTGGGCGGATGCCTTGGCTGTCTTTCCGTTGATGCTTACCCGGCCTGTATCACAGGCTTCGTTCGCGACAGTACGCCGCTTGATCAGCCGCGACACTTTCAGATATTTGTCCAGTCTCATTCATTCTCTCCTTCCGCCTTGCCTCGCCTTCCGCAGCTCTCTCGCCTTCCACTGCTCTCTCGCCTTCCACTGTTGCCGCTCCAATGCCCCGTTTGCCATATGATGACACGGTCGTCTCTTTCCCGCAACAAGAAAACGGAGCAGGAATCTCTCCCCGCTCCGTATCACTCCGATCCCGTTCCTTAGTTCAAAGCATCCTTCAGTGCCTTGCCGGCCTTGAACTTTGGATTCCTGGAAGCCTTGATGGTCATAGTCTCGCCAGTCTGGGGATTCCTTCCCTCACGCTCGCCCCGCTCAGAAACTTCGAAGGTTCCAAATCCAACGATCTGTACCTTGTCATCCTTCTTCAGAGCATCGCTGACTACTTCCACAAATGCCTTCAGGGCAGCCTCTGCATCCTTCCTGGAGAGCTCCGCGTTCTCTGCCATAGCCGCGATCAGTTCAGTCTTGTTCATGAGATTTACTCCTTCTTCCGTTGGTTTTACTTGATTCTGTCTTCGCATCTGCGCTGACACTAATCTATCTTATATATCGACATGTAACGTTTGTCAAGCAATGCAATTCATGCTGCCTCAGGCATTGACCATGCTGTCTACCATTGCGCTGATCTGGCGGCCGAATTCCGCATCCTTGCGTTCCGCATCCTCCAGGGAGGTTCCCACGATCCCATAGTAGAACTTAATCTTCGGCTCCGTTCCGGAAGGACGCACGCACAGCCACGCGTCTCCTTCCAGCTCATAGTAAAGAACATTGGACTTCGGAAGCCCCGTGTCTGTCACCTTTCCGGTCTCCAGATCCTTGACCGTATCCTTGGCGTAATCACGGATTTTCAGCACCTTGCACCCGGCGATCTCCGTCAGCTCCTGCTCCCTGAGCGTCGTCATGATCTGTCGGATCTTCTCCAGCCCGGAGATCCCCTTCAGGCCGACCGCTGTCACATTGTCCCTGTAATATCCGCAGCGCTCGTACAGATCCAGCATCGCATCCCACAGGGTCATGTTCTTCGTCCTGTAATATGCCGCAGCCTCGCACAGCGCCATGACAGCGACAATCGCATCCTTATCGCGGGCATGTGTTCCGATCAGGCAGCCGTAGCTCTCCTCAAACCCGAACAGATAGGAGCCCTTCCCCTCTGTTTCCATCTTCAGGATCTGGCGCCCGATCCACTTGAAGCCGGTCAGGCACTCATATTCCGCAACACCATAATACTTACAGATCGCGTCGGCAAGATTTGTGGTGACAATGGTCTTGATCAGCATGCCGTCCTCCGGAAGGCCATGCAATGCCTTTCTCTGGCCGATCTCATAGTCAGCCAGCAGGCTGCCCGACATGTTGCCTGTCAGGGTATGGTAGATGCCATCCTTGTCCCTGACTCTCACGCCAAGACGGTCCGCATCCGGGTCAGTGGCAAGCACCAGGTCCGCGCCGGTCTCTTCCGCCAGCTTCAGGCCAAGGGTGAATGCTTCATCCGCTTCCGGGTTCGGATAAGAAACGGTCGGGAATTCCCCGTCCGGCTTTTCCTGCTGCGGTACCACAAGCACATGCTCAAATCCAAGCTCCTTCAGAACCCTCGTTGCCGGGACAAGTCCGGTACCGTGAAGCGGCGTGTAAACGATTTTCAGGTTCGCGGCTTCCTGGCGGATCGCTTCCGGATGAAGCACATTTTTCTTGAGCTCTGCGATATAATCCGTATCCACTTCCTTGTCGCCGACCGGAATATACAGCCCCTTCTCAACCGCCTCCTGCATCTCCATGGTCTTGCAGGAAGCATAATCCGTGATCGCCTTTACCTCATCCATGATCCCGGTATCATGGGGCGGCGTAATCTGCGCGCCATCCTCCCAGTATACCTTATAGCCATTGTATTCCGGCGGATTGTGGCTTGCCGTGATATTGATGCCTGCAATGCATCCAAGATGGCGGACCGCATAGGAAAGCTCCGGTGTCGGGCGCAGCGCGTCGAAAACATACGCCTTGATGCCATTCGCGGCAAGCGTCAGCGCGGCACAATCCGTGAACTCCTGGTACATGCGGCGGGAATCATGGGCGATTACCACGCCCTTCTCCTTGCCGCCAGCTTTCAGGATATAATTCGCCAGCCCCTGCGTTGCCTTGCGCACCACATAGATATTCATCCGGTTCGTTCCGGCCCCGATGATACCTCTCAGGCCTGCGGTGCCGAATTCAAGATCCATGTAAAACCGTTCCTTGATCTCATCCTCATTGCCCTCGAGGGAACGAAGTTCCGCCTTTGTCGCCTCGTCAAAATAAGGATTCTCCAGCCACTCTTGATACCTTACCCTGTACTCTTCCATAATTCCTCCTGTTGTACTTTAGGGGCTGCAGCCGGTTCAGGCTCCCTGCATCTGCCCCTGCCTAAAAGACTGCGACTTCAGAAGCTGCCCTCCATATCCCGGCAGTTCTTCCTGTTCCGGTTCTTATGTTCCGTTCCGGTGCTTATATTACATTCCGGTTCCTATGTCCCGATCTGGTTCCTATGATTCGATCCGGTTCTTATGTTCCGTTCCGGTTCTTATGTTCCGTTCCGGTTCTTATGATACATTCCGGTTCTTATGTTCCGATCCGGTCCTTATATTACATTCCGGTTCCCATGTTCCGATCCGTTTTCTATGTTCCCCCAGTGCGGTTCTCACGTTCCGCCCAGGTTCTCAGAATTGTGTGTCTCCATACACCTTCCTGATCTCGGTATATCCACTCTTTTCCAATGCCTCCACCTGGAACTTTGCGTTCTTCTTCAGCGGCTGCACCACTACCTGGATTCCCTCCGCGCGTTCCTTTGCCGCATGCGAAAAGACCTCCGTAATCCTTCCCTGCGCGCTCTTCATGTCAACCAGGTAGGCCTTGCGCGCCGCCGTGCCCGGTTCCTTCCAGCCAAGATCCCTGAGGATCGTCACGATCCGTTCAAACCCGATGGAAAAACCACAGCCAGGAGCGTCCTGCCCGCAGAAGCGGCCGACCATCTTGTCATACCTTCCGCCGCCCGCGATGGAGAAAGAATAATTGTCGATGGAAATCTCAAAAATCGTTCCCGTATAATAGCTCATCCCCCTCACCAGGGTGGGGTCAAACTTCAGGGTGATGTCATCGTTGATCATCGCGCCCGCCGCGGACAGGATTGTTCCGATGTCCTGCTCCACACCGTTCTCCACGCAATCTGCGCAGGTGCTCCGGATAAATGCTGCCGGATCCTGTGCCTCATCCCCGGCAAAGTCGCTGAAAAATCCCACATACCGGTCAACCTTGTCCGTGTCGTACCCTGCCTGGATCAGTTCTTCCCTGACGCCGGATACGCCAATCTTGTCCATCTTATCGAGGATAATGAATACCTCGTCGAAATCCTGTTCTTCAAACCCTGCGCTCTTCGCCATCGCCCGCAGGATCCTTCTGTCGCCCACATGTACCGTAAACCCGGATACACCGACCTCAGAAAAAATCCTGTGCAGCGCGTCGCAGGTCGCGGCAATCAGCTCGATCTCCGCCATCACGCTCGCGTCTCCGATAATGTCAATGTCGCACTGGGTAAACTGGCGGAATCTCCCCTTCTGGGGGCGGTCAGCGCGGAATACGTTCCCGATCTGCAATGCCTTAAAAGGAGACGGCAGTTCATTTTTATGATTGGAATAATACCTGCACAACGGAACTGTCAGGTCATAGCGCAGCGCGCTGTCCGAAAGTTCTGTTCCCGCCGCGTCCGTACTGATCCCATCCGCCTGGCGGATCTTCTGGAGGCTCTTCTCCAGCTCCCGTCCACGCTTTTCTACCTTAAAGATCAGCTTCTCATTCTCACCGCCGTTCTTCCCGGTCAGGTTTTCGATATGCTCCATGACCGGTGTCTCAATCTCACAAAAGCCGTATCTTGCATATGTCTCCCGGATCACTCCAAGCACATGCTGCCTGAGCGCCATATCCTCAGGCAGAAAATCCTGCATCCCCTTTACCGGGGTCTGAATCAATTTCATTTCGCACTGTCCTCCTCTTAAAGAGTATACCCTCAAATCCCGGCACTGACAAGTTCTGCAGCCTTGTCCAGAAGCAGTTCCTTCCGATTCGCGCAAGGATCCGCCAGGACCTCATCCAGCAGGGCATTCAGGATGCGGCCGAGCACTTCCCCCTTCGGAAGGCCGGCAGCAATCAGGTCATTTCCATCGACCGCAAGATTCCTGAGGTTCAGGCAGTCTCCCCGTTCGAGGATCCTTTGGTAAATGTCCTCGACCTCATCCATGTAACGGAGTTTTTGTTCCTGCACCTGGAGGTTCTGCCCGCAGATGTCTGCCCGCTTTACCTTGAGAAAAAGCGGGAACAGATCCTCGCCGAGCTGCACGACAGCCCGCCTTACGCCTTCCTCTGACAATTCCGGATACAGGGAATGGTTCCGGATCAGCTGTACTACAATGCGCTCCGTCGCTTTATCATATCTCAGACGCTCGCAAACCTTTTTGGCAGTCTCCGCCCCTGGCACGGCATGCCCGTGGTAATGATAGACTCCCTTTTCATCGATCGTCTGACAGGCAGGCTTACCGGAATCATGCAGCAGCATGACGAGCCGCAGGATACGGTCCGGCGGGCAGGCTTCCATGGTTCTGATGGTGTGCTCCCCGACCGTAACCTGGTGGTGGGCATTGTTCTGCACCGCTTCCATCATCGCGTCAAACTCCGGGAGGACAACCTTTGTAATCCCACATTCCCATGCCAGCCGGATCATCTCCGGATGCGGCGAAACCAGCAGCTTCTCCAGCTCCATGCGGATGCGTTCCGCGCTGACAAAGCGAAGGGAACCGGCAAGTTCTCCGGCGGCTTCCCGTGTAGCAGGATCCAGCACGAAACCAAGCTTTGCGCAGAAGCGGACTGCGCGGAAAATCCTGAGCGCGTCCTCTGTGAAGCGGTCCCCTGGATTTCCCACGCAGCGTACAATACCGTTCTGAAGGTCCTGCATTCCTTGAAAATGATCGATCAGGCCGTCTCTGTCGTTGTAGGCCATGGCATTGATTGTAAAGTCACGGCGCTTCAGATCCTCCACCAGACTGGAGGTAAACTGTACCGAGTCCGGATGCCGGTGGTCAGCATAGCACCCG
>CAMORF010000150.1 GCA_946623485.1 uncultured Clostridia bacterium | reverse complement strand
GCCAAGATGAGGATGGAAATCCTGTTCTCCTGCATTGAGGCGGGCAAGGTAACTACGCTGAACCTGATTATCAAAGCGGATGTACAGGGCTCTGTAGAGGCTGTAAAGCAGGCTATGGAGAAACTGAGCAGCGATGAGGTAAAGATCCGCGTGCTCCACAGTGCGGCCGGCGCAATCACAAAGGACGACGTTAACCTGGCTTCTGCATTCAATGCCATCATTATCGGCTTCAACATCCGTCCGGATGCTTCCGCACGGGAGGCGGCGGAGAAGGCGAAAGTGGATGTGCGCCTTTATACGGTTATTTACAAGGCGATTGAGGATATGGAACTTGCCATGAAGGGCATGCTCGAGCCGGAGTACAAGGAAGTGCTGCTGGGACATGCGGAAGTGCGCAATGTATTCAAGATCACCGGAGCAGGCATTATCGCCGGTTGCTATGTGACAGACGGGAAGGTGCAGCGTAACGCCCTTGTCCGGCTGCTGCGTGACAATGTTGTGGTTCATGAAGGCAAGCTGAGCAGCCTGCGCCACCTGAAGGACGATGTCAAGGAAATGGCGGCGGGCTACGAATGCGGCATGAGCCTGGAAGGCCACAATGATATCAAGGAAGGCGATATCGTTGAGTGCTACATTATGGAGGAGATTCCGCGCTGATGAGCAGCTATCAGAGAATTGACAGGATCTCGGAGGAAGTGCGCCGGGAAGTGGATGCCATTATCCGGGAAGAGCTTGGCGATCCGAGGATCAGCGGGACCTTCTCAGTTACCCGGGCAGAGGTAACGGGAGATCTGCGCTTTGCAAAGATATACGTAAGTGTGCTGGAGGAAGACCGGCGGGACAGCCTGATGGAGGCGCTGAAAAGCGCCCGGGGTTTCATCCGCCGTTCCCTCGGCAAGAGGATGATCATTCGCTATACACCTGAATTGATATTCGTCAGTGACAAGAATATAGAATATGGCGTACATATTGCCAAAGTGCTGGCGGATGCGGCGAAAGTGGAGGAAAAAGAGGATGGAGCCATTAAGAAGGAATCCTGAGGCTGTAGCCCGCTGCATTCAGGAAGCGAACACGATTGCAGTAGTGAGCCACATCAATCCGGACGGGGATACGCTTGGCGCTGCGACAGCGATGTATCTGATTCTCAGGAAACTGAACAAGGACGTGGCTCTTTTCTGTGACGGAAAGATTCCGGATTCCCTGAGCTTTCTGCCGGCGGTTGATCTTTTCCGTGTTCCGACCGGAAAAGAGGGACCTTTTGACCTGATGCTTGCGGTGGATGTCAGCGACAGGAAACGGATGGGATCAGCCGACGGGCTTATGGCACAGAGCAGGATGACGGCCCAGATTGACCATCACTCCACCAATCCGCAGTATATGCAGGTGAACAGTGTGGACGGAAATTCACCCGCTACCTGTGTTATGATCCGGGAGCAGATGGATTTCCTGAACGTTCCCATGACCCGCGAGATTGCGATCTGCCTTTATACGGGAATCAGTACGGATACAGGAAATTTCTCCTTTTCCTATACGAACGCGGAAGTTTTCCACCTGATGAGCGAACTGATGCATCATGACCTTCCGCTGGCAAAACTGAACCGGATCCTTTTCCGTGAAAAAAGCAGGGAACAGGTGAAACTGCTGGGCAAAGCCCTGAACAGTCTCACCTTCTGCGGGAACGGAAAGATTGCGGTGATGAAGCTGACCAGGGAGGACTTCCTGGAAACGGGTGCACTGAGTGAGCATGCAGACACCATTGTTGATTACGGACTGTATACCACGGGAACAAAGATGGCCATGCTGGCACGGGAGACGGAAAAGGGAGAAATCAAGTTCAGCCTGCGTGCATTGGATCCCTGTACGGTAAACAATATAGCGGAACGGTTTGGAGGCGGCGGCCATCCGCAGGCAGCAGGGCTTACCCTGTATAACGGATTGAACGAGGCAGTGGAGATGGTTCTTGCCGCAATGGAAGAGGAGCAGAAGAGTCTGGAAGAATGAACGGATTTTTCAATATACTGAAGCCCACAGGGATGTCCAGCGCGGCTGTTGTTGCCGTGATGAGACGCCTGACGGGAGAAAAGCGTACAGGTCATGCCGGCACGCTGGATCCGGAAGCCGCAGGTGTACTTCCCATTATGGTCGGGAAGGCCACGCGGCTTTTCGACTATCTGGTGGATAAAGAAAAGGAGTACGAGGCGGTCTGCGCGTTTGGCAGCCGAACGGATACCCAGGATGCTACGGGAACGGTGCTGGAAACAGGAGACCGGTATCCTGACCTGGAGCTCATCCGGGAAAAAGCTTCGGAGCTGACGGGGGAAATCCGCCAGACGCCAAGCATGTTCAGTGCCATCAAAATCGGAGGCACCCCTCTTTACACCAGAGCCCGGAGAGGGGAAACGGTGGAAGTTCCTGAGAGAATTGTTACGGTAAACAGCATCGAAGTAAAAGGAATTGAACCTGAGCACGGCGTGGCGCTTCGAGTTTGCTGCGGAAAGGGAACCTACATCCGGACACTGTGCGACGATCTCGGCAAAAAGTGCGGATGCCCTGCGCACATGCGAAGCCTTGTCCGGACCAGAAGCGGCGTGTTTACCATGGATACCGGACTTACCCTTGACGAGGCCAGGGAACTTGCCTCATCCGGAAACCTGGCCGCACGAATGCTTCCCTCGGATTATCCCATCCGGCATCTGCGGGCGGTGGAAATCCCGGGAAAGTTTGCCAGGCAAGTGGCGTCAGGCGCAAAGATTCCTGCGGAGATTATTTCCGGCGACCTGCCGGAAGAGACGGAATATCTCAGGGTTTACCTGAACGGCGTCTTCTGGGGCATCATGCATCGGAGCGCGGATTCACTGGTCTGGAATGTGCAGATTTCACCGGAACCAGTCCGGGAAAAAACGGCAGCAGGAGATTGACATGATACTGGTTGACAACGGAAAGAGAGCCGGCGCAAGGGTTGCGGTACTGGGAACATTTGACGGGGTTCACAAGGGACATCAGGAATTGTTAAAAGTCGGCAAAAAATACGCAACGGAGCATAACATACTGCTGCGGGCGGTTTCCTTTGACCGGCATCCCCTGGAAGTGCTGCGATCCGCGTCGGCACCAAAGCAGTTGACGGATATTCCGGAGAAAATCCGCCTGATGGAGAAGTATGGCGTGGATGAGCTTCAGCTGCTGACATTTACGCGGGAACTGGCAGATATGGAGCCTGAATCCTTCCTGGGAATGCTGCGGGAAATGATGGATCTGAGGGCGGTTGTTGCGGGATGGAATTACAGCTTCGGCAAAGGCGGGAGGGGAGATGCGGACCTCCTGAAGCAGGACGGTATAAAGTACGGATACGATGTCATGATCGTTCAGCCGGTGCGTACGAATGCCGGAGACATTATTTCCTCCACCCTGATCAGGGAAAAGCTTCGGGAGGGCAATCAGCATGAGGCGGAAGAAATGCTCGGTCATTCCTGGAGAGAACAATAGCAAAATGGCAAAGATGGTGGAAAAACGGACAGTCCGTTGCCTTGCGTGAGTAAGGCTGGTAATGATATAATCTTGAGGCCTGTAAATTATCGGGGCAAACGCTGAAAGATCTTAGGAGGAACAGTATGCCAGCAACCAAGTTCGACAAGGAATCCATAAAAAATGCGATTGTCGGTAAAATCCAGCGTTATAACGGATTAACGATCGAAGAGGCATCCAAGGCGCAGATTTACCGTGCGGTTGCAGTTACGGTACGTGACCAGATTATGCAGAAAGTGGTTACATCCCGCGAACTTCGCAAACGCCAGAAGGGGAAGCGCCTTTATTACCTGAGCGTGGAGTTCCTGATGGGGCGTGCCATGTACTGCAACATGCTCAATCTGCTTTCCACGAAGGAATACAAGGAAGCGCTGAGCGAGCTTGGAATTGACATCAAAGACATTCTGCAGGAAGAGCCGGAACCCGGCCTGGGAAACGGCGGACTGGGCCGGCTGGCTGCCTGCTTCATGGACAGCCTGAGCAGCCTGAACCTGCCTGCCATGGGCTGCACGATTCGTTATGAATACGGCCTGTTCCGCCAGAAAATTGTGGACGGCCAGCAGGTGGAAATGCCTGACAGCTGGCTGGACAACGGCAATGTCTGGGAAACGGCAGTAATGGAGGATGCCTGCGAGGTCCATTTCGGCGGATACGTTGAAGAGCGTGAAGTGGACGGCGTCAAGCGCTATATTCCCAGGGATTATTATACCGTTGAAGCAGTACCCTATGACATGCCCGTGGTCGGATACGATGCAGTTGCGGTGAATCCCCTGCGGATGTGGTCCGCCAGGAGCCCGAAGAAGCTGGACCTGGGAAGCTTCGGTGAAGGACGGTATGTGCAGGCATCTGAAGAAATTGAACTTGCGGAAGCAATCAGCAAGGTGCTGTATCCTGAGGACAGGCATTACGAAGGGAAAATGCTGCGGCTGAAACAGCATTACTTCTTCACAAGCGCGTCCCTGCAGTACATCCTGAAGGAATACAAACGTGAATACGGAAATGATATGAGCAAACTGCCGGAGAAGGTGGTCATTCATATCAACGATACACACCCCGGCATGGCGATTCCGGAGCTGATGCGGCTGCTGATCGACGAGGAAGGCCTGGGATGGGACGAGGCCAGCGCGATTGTACAAAAGACCATCGCGTATACAAATCACACCATTATGGCGGAAGCTCTCGAAAAGTGGCCGGTGAACATGGTACAGCAGCTGCTGCCCAGGGTTTACCAGATTATTTGCGAGATGAACCGCAGGCTGTGTGAACGTCTCTGGAACTTCTTCCCGGGAGACTGGGACAGGATTGCCAGAATGGCTATTGTCAGCTACGACAACGTGCATATGGCCAATATGTGTGTGGCCATGAGCTACTCCGTGAACGGCGTAAGCCAGCTGCACGGCCAGATCCTGAAGGATGAAACCTTCCACGATTTCAATCTGGTGATGCCGGAGAAGTTCAGCGCGATTACAAACGGAATTACCCATCGCCGCTGGCTGATGAGCTGCAACCCCGGACTGACAAACCTGATTTGCGATGCCATCGGTAAGGACTGGATCAGGCAGCCGGAAAAACTGAGTGCTCTGAAGCCGTTTGCGGACGATGCTTCCTTCCGGGAGAAATTTGCGAAGGTGAAGCAGCAGAACAAGGAACGCCTTTCTGCCATGCTGAAGGAACGCCAGGGCGTTTCCGTGGATCCTTCCTTCATTTACGACGTACAGGCAAAACGGCTGCATGAATACAAGCGGCAGATGCTTAACGCGCTTCATATCCTTGTCCTGTACAACCGGATTGTAAACGATGAAAGCTTCACAATGGAGCCCCGGGTGTTCATTTTCGGAGCAAAGGCAAGTCCCGGGTATTATCGCGCCAAGCAGGTCATCCGGATGATCTGTGCCTTGAGTGAACTGATTAAAAAGCATCCGAGAGCCAGAAAGATGCTGCAGGTGGTTTTCCTGGAAAACTATGATGTAAGCAGCGCCGAGGTGCTGATTCCCGCGGCTGAAGTATCTGAGCAGCTCTCCACAGCAAGCAAAGAGGCCAGCGGAACCGGCAACATGAAATTCATGATGAACGGCGCGGTAACCATCGGCACGATGGACGGTGCGAATGTGGAGATCAGCGAACAGGTAGGGATGGATAACATCTATATCTTCGGCATGAGAAGCGACACCGTACGCGATATGTACAGGGAAAACACCTACAATCCGATGAGCATCTATGAGTCGAACCAGGAAATCCGCCTGGCGATGACGCAGATGATTGACGGAACCCTGATGCCGGCAAATCCCGCCGCCCTGCAGGATCTGTATCACAGCCTGCTGCTTGGAAGCTGGGGAAGCATGGGAGACAGCTATTTTGTGCTGAAGGACTTCGGATCCTATTCCATGGCACAGCGCAGGCTGAACGCAGACTACGCAGACAGGGACAAATGGCTGAAGATGGCAGTGATCAATACTGCGATGTCCGGGATCTTCTCTTCAGACCGGACCATCAGGGAATACAACGATACCATCTGGCATCTTGAACCTCTCGGAAACGGGAAAAAGAAAGAAAAATAAAAAAAGGAAGGCCGGCAGGTGCCCAATGTCATTTAGATAATGACATTGGCCAAAGAGCAAAGAAG
>CAMORF010000149.1 GCA_946623485.1 uncultured Clostridia bacterium | reverse complement strand
TGTAACAGATCCTAAGATATGGAAGCTCAGAAATGACTTGCGGATTTGATTCAAAATCGCTTGACATAGTGGGGAGGAGGAGTGCTGAATGATGGAACAAAAAGCCGGAATCACCAGTCTTCAGATCCAGCCGCATTATTCTGACAGGGAAGCGTGGCGGGCGCTGGCAGGCAGGGAGAGGTGCAGCTTTGAGGTGCTGGAACTGTCAGTGCCGGGGGCGCTGAATGACCCGGAGTTTTCAGACGTCTGCCGGAAATGGTACCAGGACAGCGGCCTTGCGGCATCGTTCCATGGCGCATTTATCGATGTGAACCCGGGGAGCGGCGATGAAGGGTTCCGGGCTTTGTCACGGGAGCGGTGCAGGCAAAGCTGCGCGCTTGCCGCGTCCCTTGGCGCAAAGAACGTGGTGTTCCATTCCTCCTGTTTTCCATTTCTGCGGGGGGATTATCTGGACTTCTGGGCCGGAACATGCGCCGGTTTTTATGAGGAGCTGGCGGGAGAGTGGAACCTGAACATTTTCATAGAGAACAGCCCTGACATCGATGCGGTTCCCATCCGCACGCTGATGCGCAGGATCACGGACACAAGGATTGGTGTCTGCCTTGACCTGGGGCATGCGAATTATTCCAGGATGCGGCTTGAGGATTGGTTTGAGCAGCTGCAGGACTGGATCGGCTATCTGCATCTGTCAGACAATGAAGGAAGGGATGATACCCATCTTCCCCTCGGACAGGGCAGCGTAGACTGGGGGCTTGCGGACGCCCTGTTCAGGCAGATGAACCGGTTTGCGTATGTGACAGTGGAGACAAACACATTACAGGACACTGAGGTTTCTCTTGCATATCTGAAAGAGCACCATTACTTCGGAGCTTAGGATCTGTTACAAAATAACTTGTACATCTTGCTTGTCTTTTCATCCGATAGCACAGCTCAAAAATCAATCACATAGCCCGCTATGCTCATGATTTTTGAGCTGCACTCTCGAATGAAAATCCTACGCAATCTGTACAATTTATTTTGTGACAGCTCCTTCGTTATGTAACCGAATCCTGCCCTGCGGGATCGGAGAAATAGACAAGAAAGATGAGCGGTAATTGCAGTTATTAATGAGCAGATCCGTAGGAGGTGTTTGCGTGAACAGGGAAGAGTGGATGCTGATCCTGGAGCAGGCTGAGCAGAACCAGATCGCGTCCGGCATATTCAATCAATTGACGGAAGGAATCCTGATTGCGGATCTCAACGGGGTCATCCGGCTCGCGAATCAGGCAGCGGCGGATATCCTTGAGATTCCAAAAGCCGGAATGAAGGGAAAGTCATTTGCCAGCCTCTTCTTTGACAACCCGGAAAACGACGCATTTTCTCAGACTGTCGTGGATGCTTTTTACGCGAAGCCCCGGAACAGCTCAACGGTTGTCTCGTTCCATACCGAAAAAAACGTGAAATACCTGAATGTTTTCGTATCGGTGCTTTTACTGGAAGAGAAGACTGCCGGATTTGTCATTGCCATGACGGATCTGAGTGAGCTGATGGAGCTGCGGGACAGCGCGCAGGATATGGCGCGCGTAAGCCGGATGAACCGGCAGCTGACAGCGCGGAACGAGCTTTTGCAGAAGACCTTTGGCATGTATGTGTCAGATGACGTGGTAAGCGAGCTGCTTGACCGCCGCGGAAAGGTGGAGCTTGGCGGGAAAAAACAGAACCTGACGATCATGATGAGTGACCTGCGGGGGTTTACGGCATTGTGCGAACAGATGGGCGCGGATGACCTGATTGCCATGCTGAACCATTATCTCGCGGTCATGACCGGTGTGATCCAGAAGTATAACGGGACGATCATTGAATTCATCGGGGATGGCATCCTGGCAATCTTCGGGGCGCCGATTCCGTCTGAAATGCATGCGGCGGACGCGGCAGCCGCCGCCGTGGAGATGCAGGCTTCCATGAGCAAGATTAACCAGTGGAATGTCCGGAGAGGCTACCCGCGTCTTGAGATGGGAATCGGGCTGAATACCGGTGAGGCGATTGTGGGAAATGTCGGCTCTAAGAAGAGAGTGAAATACGGAGTGGTGGGAAGCCTGGTCAATCTGTGCGGCAGGATTGAAAGCTATACCACCGGAGGCCAGATCCTGATCTCTGAGTCCATGCGGGCGGCAATCCCGAATCCATTGACCATTGAGCGTGAACTGCTGGTCCGGCCCAAGGGGGTCAGCAGGGAACAGGTGCTTTTTCATGTGACAGGGATCGGGGAACCATACAATGTCTCGATCAAGGTGAAGAATGACACCCCCAAAGCTCTCCGCGAACCGATTCCGGTGTACTTCAGCCTGATCCGGGAGAAGCATACCCTCGAAGAGAGACATTACGCAGGCATCACGGCGATTGGCCGCGGAACCTGCGTGATGGAGACGGAAGTTGCGCTGAATGTTTATGATAATCTGCAGGTGCAGGCCGGCGGCCGGCTCCTGTGCAAGGTACTGGATGTCAACAGCGGATCCTGTCTGCTCCAGTTTACGTCCATTCCGGCCGGCTTCTCCGATTGGGTGAAAGCACGGTCGATCTGAAAGCTTAGTCACTCTGAAAGTACGGTGGCATTGAAAGCACAGTTACTCTGAAAGTACGGTGGCATTGAAAGCACGGACACTCTGAAAGGGTTGTTTTGAAAGCACAAGTTACTCTGTTTGAAAACACGGTCACTCTGTGGGAAATGGATTCTCCGGCCTGGCAAGGTTCATGCGGGTTTTTGCCCAGAATGCGCTCATACTTTGGCCTGGCTGCTCTGTGACATCATCCGACAGATAGCTGCCAAGGCCCAGGGGGCCGGGATCCCAGGATCTGGCTTGCAATTCACTTTCAAATTCCACCTCTGCGTACATGAATTCTGAAAGCAGGCCTTCGTCCACCAGGTTGACCTCAAGCTTCAGGCCGTCCGGAAGCTGGTAGACGCGCCGGATCTTCCGGATCAGGGCATGCCCCGCAAGGCTGGCGAGCCTGTCAAAATCTTTTTTGCAAAGACTGATCTCAATCTCTTCGCGCGTCAGCAGGCCTGCGGATTTAAAACAGAGCACATAGCGTGTGTTTTGAGAAGATACAAGGGCACGCATGCGATCCGAGAGATTGCCTGTATCCGGGAGGCTGTTGGTATTTTCCATGCATGGGATCTGATCCATTCTTGCTTCCAGGCGGATTCTTACAATTGGCGCATCTGTGTGCAGATACCCCTGTTCCTGGTACTCGGTATATAAAAGCGGGAGCGCGTAAGAAGCCGCAGCCTCCTCCGGCCAGCCATCAACCATCCATTTTCTTTCAATTTCCATGATTCGCCTCCTAAGGAACTGTCACGAAACTGAGCCGCATAACTGAAATCTATCTCGGATTCTTGTGTTTACGACATGAACCGATCATATTGTAGAACAGTATTACATGAAGTGCAAGATTTCGCGTATGGCTTGCTGCTCCTAGGCTCGATTCCTCATTTCGATTCCATCCGCTCGATTTGCGGTGCTGCAGAATGCATATTTGTGCATAATCGGTGTAAAACACTGCCGCAGAACGAATAAAACGCCGCAGATTTGGGTATGGACAGCCCACCACAGACCTTGTAAAATAATGCGGAAAAAAGTGGAAGCATGGAAAGGCTGGACGGAACCTCATTTTCAAGGAGAAGACCAGTCCAGGGAAGACCAGTCCAGAAAGGAAGGCGCACATGAAACGGGAAGATATCCATAGTATTCTGATCATCGGATCCGGCCCGATCATTATCGGACAGGCATGTGAATTTGACTATTCCGGCACCCAGGCGTGCAAGGCACTTCGCCAGCTTGGGTACCGGATTATTCTCGTTAATTCGAATCCGGCGACCATTATGACGGATCCGGAGATGGCTGATGTTACTTATATTGAACCGCTCAACGTGGAGCGTCTTACAGAGATTATTGCGAAAGAGAGGCCGGATGCGCTGCTCCCGAATCTGGGCGGCCAGTCTGGCCTCAACCTCAGTTCAGAGCTTGCGAAGGCCGGCGTACTGGATCAATATGGCGTCAAGGTGATTGGCGTGCAGCTGGACGCGATTGAACGCGGGGAAGACCGGATTGAGTTCAAGAAGACCATGGACAGCCTTGGCATCGAGATGGCGCGCTCCGAGGTTGCCTATTCGGTGGAAGAGGCAATGGCGATCGCGGATAGGATCGGGTATCCTGTCGTCCTGCGTCCGGCCTATACCATGGGCGGATCCGGCGGCGGGCTGGTCTACAATGTCGATGAGCTGAAGGTCGTCTGTGAGCGCGGTCTGCAGGCCTCCCTGGTCCATCAGGTGCTTGTCGAAGAATCCGTGATCGGCTGGGAGGAGCTGGAGCTGGAGGTTGTGCGTGACCAGAAGGGCCAGATGGTTACCGTCTGCTTCATTGAAAACATCGACCCGATGGGCGTCCATACCGGTGATTCCCTGTGCTCGGCACCGATGCTCACCATTTCCCAGGAGGTTCAGGACCGGCTGCAGGAGCAGGCCTGGAAGGTTGTGGATAAGGTTCAGGTCATCGGCGGATGCAACTGCCAGTTTGCCCATGATCCGAAGAGCGGCCGCATCATCATCATCGAGATCAACCCGCGCACTTCCAGATCCAGCGCACTTGCTTCCAAGGCAACCGGGTTCCCGATTGCGCTGATCTCCGCGATGCTCGCCTGCGGCATGACCCTCGACGAGATCCCCTGCGGGAAATATGGTACCTTGGATAAATATGTCCCTGATGGCGATTATATTGTCATCAAGGCAGCAAGATGGGCATTTGAGAAATTCCATGGCGTCAGTGATCATCTGGGAACCCAGATGCGTGCGGTCGGGGAAGTCATGAGCATCGGGAAGACCTATAAGGAAGCACTGCAGAAGGCTGTCCGTTCTCTTGAGAAGGGCCGCTATGGGCTTGGGCATGTGAAGGACTTCCATGAAATGAGCCTGGATGAGCTTTTATCGATGCTGGTCTATCCCACCAGCGAGCGCCAGTTTATCCTGTATGAAGCCATCAGGAAGGGCGCAAGCATTGAAAAACTGCATGAGCTTACAAAGATTAAGCCGTGGTTCCTTGAGCAGATGAAGGAGCTGGTGGAGGAAGAAGAGGCAATCATATCCGCAGCAGGAAGCAGCGAGAACGGTGAGATCGGTGAGACCGGCGACGGCTCCCGCGCCGGGAATGGCGGTTTAAAGCGCAGGGATGACGGCGTCGTGGCTGCTTTGGGACATGCAGGTACCGCGGGTAATGTGGTTGCTGCGGGTTCCGGGAATACGTCCTGCCGGATTCCGGATGACCTCCTGGTGCAGGCCAAGAAGGACGGGTTCTCCGACCGTTACCTCTCTGAGATCACCGGTATCCGGGAGGAAGTGATCCGGAACCGCCGTGAGGCGCTTGGCGTCACGGAACGCTGGGAGGGCGTCCATGTGTCCGGGACACAGGATGCTGCTTACTATTATTCCAGCTATAATCTGGAGGAAGACAAGGACCCGGTTAAGGAAGATAAGCCGAAGGTGATGATCCTTGGCGGCGGGCCGAACCGGATCGGGCAGGGAATCGAATTCGATTACTGCTGCGTACACGCGGCATATGCATTGCGCAAGCTGGGCTTCTCAACGGTCATTGTCAATTGCAATCCGGAAACTGTATCGACAGATTACGATACGTCTGACAAGCTGTATTTTGAACCGCTGACGCTGGAGGATGTGCTTGCAATTTACCACAAGGAAAAGCCGGCCGGCGTGATCGCGCAGTTCGGCGGGCAGACTCCGCTGAACCTGGCAGATGATTTGAAGAAATATGGAGTGAATATCCTTGGCACCACGCCGGAGACCATTGCCATGGCAGAGGATCGTGACCTGTTCCGCGCCATGATGGAGAAGCTTCAGATTCCGATGCCGGAGGCTGGCATGGCTGTCACGGTGGAAGAAGCAAAGGCGATTGCCGCGAAAATCGGCTATCCTGTCATGGTCCGGCCATCCTTTGTCCTGGGCGGGCGCGGCATGGAGGTCGTGCATGATGACAGGCAGATGGAAGGATATATGAAAGCCGCAATCGGGGTCACGCCGGACCGGCCGATCCTGATCGATCGTTTCCTGCATCACGCTACCGAGTGCGAAGCGGACGCCATATCCGACGGCGAGCATGTCTTTGTGCCGGCGGTCATGGCGCACATTG
>CAMORF010000148.1 GCA_946623485.1 uncultured Clostridia bacterium | reverse complement strand
CCTGTGACCCCCTGCTTGTAAGGCAGGTGCTCTCCCAGCTGAGCTATGATCCCATGTGCATCCTGCTGCCTTTTTCGCGGCTCGCTTCGCTATCATACAACGGCTGTTTTTTCCTGTCAAGCATATTTTTTTCATTATCAGCCATTTCAGCTATTTCAGTATTTCGTCAGCAGTCATTCTGCATCAGCAGTCATTCTGCATCAGTAGTCATTCTGCATCAGCAGCCATTCCGCCATTCGGTCTTTTCCGCCATTTTCCGCCCGTTTCAGTTTTTTTTACCTGTCAATTGGCGGCAGGTCATCGATGCACTGGGCTGCGAGCAGGCCGCGTTTGATGATGTAGGCTGCGTCGGGATCTTCTATCTCGAGTGTATGCAGGCGGCTGCGGTCGTAGGGGATGTCATTCAGAAAATCGACAGAGGCTTCGATGATGGCTGCCGAACCGATGTCCCCTCCGCCTTCCGCCTGCTGCTCCATAACGATTCCATTGTCCTTCATCAGGCCGAGATGATCGTCCCGCTCAAGGACCATTTCATTTAAAACATCGAGCATTACCGTGAAATGTGCGTCATCCCATGCGGAGAGGTACATGCATTTGCATAATCCTTTTGAAAAAAAGGGGGCGCTGCAATAACAATCGAGAAGATCTTTAAAGCGCGCGCGGTGCTCATCATCCTCAAAAAGATTGCGGTGCGTAAATTCCAACATACATTTTTCGGACCACTTCATAATATGATGCTCCTGCTATGTTTTCTGACCATGACCGTGTTATTTCGATTACTATACTCATTTTGTGTTGCACTGTAAAGTACTCGTTTTGTGTTTTGTGCCTGCTCTGTGTCTGCTCTGTGGTTGCTTTTGTGACTGCTCTATGTTTGCTCTATGTCTGCTCTGTGACTGCTTTGTGACTGCTCTGTGTCTGCCCTATCTGTCTGCGATGTGTCTGCTCTATGACTGTTCTATGGGGCTTGTGCGTACCCGTGTGTGGTGTCCTTGTGTGGACAGGGATGCTTGCGGCCATGACCAGGATGCGGGCCAGGCGGATGAGCAGAAAACGTGCCGAAGACTTGAATTATGAGCGTATATTGCGGTAAGATGCATTCATATAATAAACCCGCAGGGCATGTGTGGCGTCTGACCGGGGATGAGGCGGGGAAGATGAACAGGTAAAGGAGCGGCAAGTGGCTAAGAAATCGAGAGTAAGCAATATCAGTACCACCATCTTCAACCATATAGGTGAGTTTAAGATGGCGACGATCCTGACTCCGACCTTTATGATCGGAGAGGTCGTTATGGAGATGGTGATCCCTCTGCTGATGGCATCGATCATCGACAAGGGGGTCAACGCGGGGAACATGGGGCATATTGTCAGTGTCGGCTTGTGGATGCTGGTGGCTGCCGCAGCAGGGCTCCTGTTCGGGCTCGGCGGCGCATTTTTCGGTGCCAGGGCTTCTACGGGACTTGCGCGGAATCTCCGGAAAGCGGAGTTTGAGCACATCCAGAAGTTTTCATTTGCAAACATAGATCATTTCGGCAGAAGCGGCCTGATCACCAGGCTGACGACGGACGTAACCAATATCCAGAATGCGTTCCAGATGATTCTCCGGATCGGGTTCCGGGCGCCTGTCTCACTGCTGATCGCGATTGTGATGGCGCTTTTCATCAGCCCCAGGCTGACGAGTGTCTACCTGATTGTGGTTGTGATCCTGGGGATTTATCTGTCTATCGTTCTTCGCAAGGCCTCAAAGTATTTCAGGGCAGTCTTTTCCAAGTACGATGACCTGAATGCGAGCGTGCAGGAAAATGTTTCCGCGATCCGTGTCGTGAAGTCATTTGTCCGGGAGGACTATGAGAATACGAAATTCAACAAGGCGGTGGGCAATCTCTATGCAGCTTTTGTGAAGGCGGAGCGGCTGGTAGTCTCCAACCTGCCCGTCATGATGGGCTCCATCTATGTCTGCATCCTTCTTCTGAGCTGGTTTGGCGCGAAAATGATCACGGTCGGGGATCTGACCACGGGCGAGCTGATGAGTCTTTTCACATACTGCCTGACGATCCTGACGAACCTGATGATGGTATCCATCCTGTTTGTGATGTTCAGCATGAGCGAAGCCAGCATGAACAGAATTGCGGAAGTGCTCAATGAGAAGATTACGCTGACGAATCCGGAGAATCCGGATCTGGTGGTTCCTGACGGTTCCATCCGTTTTGAGCATGTGATGTTTTCCTATCATGAAAATGCGGAAAAACCGGTGTTGGATGATATCAACCTGGAGATCCGTTCGGGCGAGACGATCGGGATTATCGGCGCAACCGGATCTTCCAAGTCTTCGCTGGTGAACCTGATTCCGCGCCTGTATGACGTGTCAGGCGGAGCGGTTTATGTTGGCGGAAAGGATGTCCGGAAGTATGACCTGGATACATTGCGGCGTGAAGTGGCGGTTGTCCTCCAGGCTAACGTGCTGTTTTCCGGAAGCGTCCTGGATAACCTGAGGTGGGGCAATCCGGACGCGACGGAAGAGGAGTGCATGGAGGCCTGCAGGCTCGCGTGCGCGGATGAGTTTGTGCAGAACCTGCCGGAGGGATACCATACGCATATTGATCAGGGCGGCACCAATGTATCCGGAGGACAGCGGCAGAGGCTTTGTATCGCCAGGGCGCTGCTGAAGAAGCCAAAGGTCCTGATCCTGGATGATTCCACAAGCGCGGTAGATACCGCGACGGACGCGAAGATCCAGGAAGCGTTCCGTGAGAAGATCCCGGATACAACACGTCTGATCATTGCACAGCGGATCTCGTCCGTAGAACATGCGGATCGGATCATCGTTATGGAGGAGGGACGTGTTGACGGTGTCGGAACGCATGAGGAACTGCTCCGTACCAATGAGATCTACCGCGATGTTTACGAATCTCAGATCAAGGGATCCGGTGACTTTGACAAGGGAGGTGAGAGCTGATGGCTGAAAACAGAAATGGTGCGCCTGCAGGAAATGGCGGCGGAGCAGGCAAAGGAGGCCAGGGGGCCCCTGCCATGAGAGGACCCGGCAGAGGACGTGTCATGGGACAAAGGCCGAAGCTGGAGCATCCCTGGAAGCTGTTTGGGCGTGTGATGGGATATGTCATGAAGCGGTACAAGTTTCAGTTTGTTATTGTCCTTGTCTGCATCGTGGTCTCTGTTCTTTCCAACCTTCAGGGAACCCTGTTTATGAGAACCCTGATTGACAGCTATATCATGCCGCTGCTGGGAAGCAGCGATCCGGATTTCGGTCCTTTGGCCGGGGGCATCGCACGCATAGCTATATTCTACGCACTCGGCGTTTTGGCTTTATTTATCCAGAACACGATTATGGTTTATGTGACGCAGGGAACCATGCGGGATCTTAGGATCGATATCTTTACGCATATGGAGAGCCTGCCGATCTCCTATTTTGACACCCATCCTCACGGGGATATCATGTCGATCTATACCAATGATGTGGATACGCTGCGCCAGATGGTCTCCCAGACGATCACGCAGTCGTTTAATGCGGCATTTACGATTGTCACAACACTGGCGACGATGATCATGCTGTCCTGGCCGCTGACGATCCTGTCTTTGGTGATGGTCGGCGTAACCTTGTTTGCCACTGCGAAGGCCGCGAAGGCTTCCGGCCGGTTCTTTGTTGCGCAGCAGCAGCGCCTGGGCGGCGTGAACGGGTTTGTGGAAGAGATGATGAAAGGCCTGAAGGTTGTGAAGGTCTTCAGCCATGAAAAGATTAACCAGGATCAGTTTGACGCGCTGAATCAGGAGCTGTTTGATTCGGCAGATAAGGCGGTGCGTTATTCCAATGCAATCGGTCCGCTGAACGCGCAGATCGGAAATGTGAGCTACGTGCTTTGCGCGATTGCGGGCGGCGCGCTGGCGCTGAATGGATTTGGCGGTTTCACGCTGGGCGGCCTTGCCTCCTATCTGACACTGAACAGGTCATTTGCCATGCCGGTGAACCAGATGTCCATGCAGTTGAATTCCATCGTCATGGCGCTGGCGGGTGCGCAGAGGATCTTCGCCCTGTTGGATGAGAAGCCGGAGGCGGATGACGGTTATGTGACGCTGGTAAATGCAAAGGTTGGAGCGGATGGGAAGATCACGGAATCCGAAAAGAAAACCGGATACTGGGCCTGGAAGCATTTCCACAAGGCAGACAATACGACGACTTACGTGGAGCTGAAGGGGAAGATCGTGATGGATCATGTGGACTTTGGCTATGTGCCGGAGAAGGAAATCCTGCATGATATTACCCTGTTTGCTGAACCGGGTCAGAAGATTGCGTTTGTCGGATCCACAGGCGCGGGCAAGACGACCATCACGAATCTGATCAACCGTTTTTATGACATCGATGACGGTAAGATCCGGTATGATGATATCAATGTGAATAAGATTAAGAAAAGTGACTTGCGGCGTTCGCTGGGTATGGTGCTGCAGGATACGCATCTGTTTACCGGAACGGTGATGGAGAATATCCGTTACGGGAAATTGGACGCGACAGATGAAGAGGTCATCGAGGCGGCAAAGCTTGCTGGCGCGGATGGGTTCATCCGCCAGCTGGAGGATGGTTACCATACGAAGCTGTCCGGGGACGGGGGGAACCTGTCACAGGGACAGCGCCAGCTGCTCTCCATCGCACGGGCTGCCATCGCGGATCCGCCTGCATTGATCCTGGATGAGGCGACCAGCTCCATCGATACGAGAACCGAGCGGATTGTATCCGAGGGAATGGATGCGCTGATGAAGGGAAGGACTACCTTTGTGATCGCGCACAGGCTCTCCACTGTGCGGAACGCGGATTGCATCATGGTGCTTGAGAACGGAAGGATTATTGAGCGCGGTACGCATGACGACCTGATTGCGCAGAAGGGGAAGTATTATCAGCTGTATACCGGGAACCAGATTACCGCGTAGGAGAACGAAGACAGGGAGGACATGATGGGGTTCAGTGATCTTGGGAAAAAACTGTCTAAGATTGGACAGGATACAAAGAATGGGGTACAGAAAGTGAGCGATTCCGTTACGATTTCAAACCGGATCTCCCAGGAGAAGAAGTCTCTTGAGCGTCTGTTTGCCTTGATTGGGGAGGCTGTCTATAAGGAGCATCCGGATCAGCCGAAGGCAGGCCTTGAGGATGAATGGGCTGCCGTGAAGGTTGCGTACGCGAATATTGCTTCCTATACGGAGCAGCTGAACAACGTAAAGGGGATCTTTTACTGCCCGAATTGCGGCCGGCCGGCAGCTCCGAGGGATAAGTATTGCGCAAAATGTGGATTCCGCCTGAATATGCGTCCTGAGACAACCGGGGTGAAGGTTGCCAGAGATATTAAGGAAGCGGGGCAGGAAGTCGGCCGCATGGCGGGAAATGCAGCTGACAAAACCGGTGAGGCGGTTGGCGGCGCGGCGGCCGAAACCCAGAATGTGTTTTTCAGGCTGAAGGAAAAGATGCTGCCCCGGAAGAAGAAGGGGGACGACAGTACGTTGGAGGCATTGGAGAAAACCAGCGCTGCGGCGGGCATAAGCGTGGATGTTGCTTCCGCAGCGGAGAATATCGCCGCATCCGGTGAAGCGAAGGCAGTGGAGAATATGGCCGCATCCGGCGACGCGAAGGCAGCAGAGAGCTTCGCGGCTTCCGAGGCAGCGAAGGCAGAAGAGAGCCTCGCGGCTTCCGAGGCAGCAAAGGCAGAAGAGAACAGGCCTGCGTCCGGCGTTCAGGAGATTACACATATGTGGAGGCGGACGAATGTCCAGATCCCGAAACGCGCGTCCGGTGCCGGCCGTGATTCCGGTACACATTCGAAAGAGAATCCTTCGTAAAATTCGAGTGATATCCCTTAATAAGTGATTTTTGAACTGTGTGATCGGATGAAAAGACAACCTGTCCGCTTCCGGGAAAAACGCTTTCGGGGAAGAACATAGATTTTACACAATTAAATTAGCACTCAAATATTGACTCTGCTAACAGGCAGTGGTATGGTTAGTTCACGACAAGAAAGACGAAAGACCTATCATCAGCCGGAAACAGTATGGCTCATTATAGGAGCTAAGGAGCAGATCCTAAGGTACGCTTGCGGCGATGAAAAGGGTGTAGCCTGTAACAGGAATACCAGGAGGACGACCATATGATTACGATACCTGTTTATAACATGATTATCCTTCCGAATATCTC
>CAMORF010000147.1 GCA_946623485.1 uncultured Clostridia bacterium | reverse complement strand
CATGATAAACATCCTGTTCCTTGTGGCAACCGTATAAAACCTGTAATGATTCTTACAAGGCAAAATAAGAGATCAGCGCAACTGCCACGGTGATCAGCACCAGCAGGATAAGCTCCGGGACGATGCGGTTGCGCAGAAGCCCGGCACATTCTCTGACAAATGCATTCGGCCAGAACCACCATTTTGTCTTGCTGCCCAGTCCCTCGGCCGGAAGCTCGGCCAGCTGTGCCCAGATGCCGCTGCGAAAGACATGGTAATTGGTTGTGACATATGCAATTCTGGGATTATGCGCAGTTGATTCCGTGCGGGTACGCTCGGCTCTTTCGAGGGAAAGACTGCCTGATTCCATGGGGCTGGCGGTAACTGATCCGGCCTTCGCTTTGGCGGCTTCCCTTGCATCTATGATTTTCTTCGAAAACGCCATGTTCTGATAAGTGTTGGCGGAACGGTCTTCCTTTATAACTGCTTCCACGGGAAACCCGGTGGAAACGATATAGCGGTACATGGCTTCTGATTCCGCCATGCATTCGTCCGCTCCCTGCCCGCCGGAGGGAATGATGATCGCTTCCTTGCCGGTTTCTGCTTTTTGCCTGTGCCAGAACTCCAGCGCTTTGTCCACGCGGCCTTTCAGGAGCGGCGGAAGCGTCCCGTCCTTACGGAACCCGCAGCCGAGAATCAGGACATAATCCATATTCCGCTTTGGTATATGCAAGGAGGCACGGAGCGCGCAGAACACGGAGCTGAGCAGGATGCACTCCCCATATGTCAGGACGATACCAAGCACATTTTCTACGGTACAGATTACTTTGTACACTTCATGGGATTCCATAAAGGATTTCAGGTACATGAAGTAATAGGAATAGGCCAGCACCGCGAAGATCATGGTCAAGCCAAGCAGAAGGCCGAGCATATTCTGGATTCTTGGACGCTCATGCCTCAGAAGTTCAATGTTACTGACAATCAAAAGCAGGCTGAAGATGACAACCAGCGGATATGTCATAAAGACAAAATTCCTTCCTCCCGCTGCGATATCCGCAAGAAGCTGCCATGTAGGGTAGAAAGCGGGTGTTCTCAGATGCCGGACATAGATCGGGAGATTGATCAGCATAGCCACAACGCAAAACAGGAAGATTCCTGCTGACAGGATGGCATTATAAGAGCAGAAGAGCGGGCTCTTCAGCTTCAGGAAATGAATCAGCGTGATGACCATCAGACCTGCATAGAAGACAATGCTGGCAGCGATCACCGCTTCGTTTCCGGTAAATGCGCCGGTACTCCAGGAGAAGCCTGTGTGGAAGGCATCTACATGGATCGAATCCGTTCCCAGTATGTGCCCCTCCTTGTCAAGGATATTCATCTTGTAATCGCCCGGTTCTTCCGGCATCATAGAAAGATGCAGCGCTTTCGCCTCCAGGGAATCCTCCTTCATATCCCGCAGTCTCATAGACTGGACCGGAATGCCGCCTTCCTTCTCCCACTGAACCGTCAGGTTGGATTCATCCCCGACCTCATCGTCATAGGCGATGATCAGATCCATGTCAAACCGATTCCGCGCCGCGATTCTTCCGATCAGGCAGATTGCTACGACAATCAAAATCAATCCCAGAACCTGGATCAGCAGGCTCCGACGGGCGGTTTTCAAAGAGGCATATCCCTTCAGCACGTATCACATTCCTCGCTTTCAGCAATTATCGTCTGAACAGATCCTTATTAAGCAGATCCTTATGTTCCATGGGATGATATCATATAATTTCATGATTCACCACTTTGGATTTGTGAATCCGGCTGTGGGACAGGGGGAAGGATGAACCAGGGCTTGATTGCGATGCAGGAAGCAGGTAACATGAATTTCGGCATGAGGTGTCACCGGCTTAGCCGGTGACGGAGTCCTGGTGCCATGATTCGGCATGAGGTGTCACCGGCTTTAGCCGGTGACGGAGTCCTGGTGCCATGATTCGGCATGAGGTGTCACCGGCTTAGCCGGAGACGGGAAGAAATGGAGTGTACATGAGAAAACTGTCTGGTTTCCTTGTTGAGAAACGCCGCGTCGTATTTATTGTCATGATGCTGCTTTCCGCCGTCAGCCTGTTCCTGATCCCGAAGGTGCGGGTGAACACGGATATGACGAAGTACCTTCCGAAAAGCTCACCGATGAAGCAGGGAATTGACATCATGGCAGGGGAATTTGCCCAGATGTCCGTGCCGGACACGGTGCGGGTGATGTTCCGCGGCGTACCGGAAGAGGAGAGGGAGAAGCTCCTGGCGGAAATGAAGGAAACGCCTCATGTGGATTCTGTGTCATTTATCCCGGGAGATGCGCGTTATGAAAAGGATGACTACATCCTGTTTCTCCTGAACTTCTCCTGCGGCTTTTTCTCATCTGAAATGCAGGAAGCAGAGACATACATCAAGGAACATTTTTCTGGCAGATATGAGATGACCTACTGCCTGGACAAGACCACGCAGCAGGGGATTCCCGGATGGATCGTTGTGCTTGCGGTGTCGCTTTTGCTGGTCATACTGCTTCTTTTTTCCTATTCGTGGCTGGAGCCGTTCCTGTTTCTCTTCGCGATGGGAATCGCGATTCTCATCAATATGGGGACGAACATCCTCCTTCCGGATGTCTCAGAGACAACCTGGTCGATTGCCGCGATTCTCCAGCTTGCGCTTTCCATCGATTATTCCGTTATCCTGCTTGGCCGCTACAGGCAGGAATTATCGCTCACGGATGATACGCGTTCAGCGATGAAGAATGCGATCCAAAAGGCTTTTTCCTCGATCGCCGGCAGTGCTTTCACAACGGTGACGGGATTTCTGACGCTTCTCTTTATGAGCTTTCGGATCGGTATGGATATGGGTATCGTCCTTGCAAAGGGCGTGTTTTTCAGTATGGTCTCCATCCTGACGATCCTGCCGTTTCTGGTTCTGGCATTGGATCCGTTGATCCGGAAAACTCAAAAAAAAGTCCTCACCTTGCGGATGGAACCGCTTGGGTGGTTTTCTTACCGCTTCTGCCGGATCATCACTGTGTTCTTCGTGATCTTTTTTGCAGCCGTGGCGGCAGGGGAGGGACAGACCGGGATCGCTTTTACCCTGCTCGCGCCTAATGATGTGGATCCGGTGTTCCCGAAGGAAAACCAGATTGTCGTCCTATATGAAAATGCAGATGAGGAAGGCGCAGCCTCCATGGTGCGTGTGCTGGAGGCAGATCCTTCTGTCAATAGTGTGTTCGCCTGGTCCAACACGCTTGGCAAAGCCTTTACGCCCCGGGAGCTTCTGGACTTCCTTTCCTCCATGGATATGGACATGGGCATAGATCTGTCCGTGGAGCTGCTGGAGATGGTGTATAAGATGTGCCCGGAAGGGGAAGACGGGAGACTAACCCTGTCCGAGCTGATGACGTTTGCGTCGGAAACATTTTCCCAAAACAGCCTGTTTGCGGGAATGATGGGAGAAGACAGGAAGGAAGCCCTGGAACAGGCGCCCGTCATGCTGCAGGAGGCGGAAAAACAGATCCGGGGAGAAAAGCATTCCATCATGGCAATCTCCACCTCTCTTCCTGCCGAGTCGGACGAGACTTCAGCTTTCCTGCGGAGGCTGAAGGAAATGTGCGGGGAGCATCTTTCCGGGCCGTATTATCTGATCGGAAACTCTCCCATGGCAGCGGAGATGACAGATACCTTTGCCGGAGAACTGAACTTCCTGACGTTGCTTACAGCCGCTGCGATCTTCGTGGTTGTAATGATTACCTTCCGCTCTCTGGCCGTCCCTGCGGTTCTGGTTCTTCTGATCCAGTCTGCCGTCTACGCGACGATGGTAATGATGAACCTGCAGGGTATGGAGATCTATTATATTGCGCTGCTGGTGGTGCAGAGCATCCTGATGGGGGCGACGATTGATTACGCGATCGTGTTTACGAATTATTACCGGGAAATGCGCGCGCGGGAGGATGTGCAGCAGGCGCTGATCCATGCCTATGGACGTTCCGCCCATACCATCCTTACCTCCGGATGCATTGTAATCAGCGTAACGGCGGTTGTCGGATTTGCTTTCTCCGATCCGGCGGTCCGGCAGATCGTGCATACCATCTCAAAAGGCGCGGCGATCGCGGTGATCCTGATTCTGTTTGTGTTGCCCGGAATCCTGGCTTGCCTGGATCGGTTTATCGTACGCGCGCCGAAGAAGGGACAGGAGAAGAACCAGTAACTATCTGCTCCCTATTGCTCTGAACGCAAGGATGATTTAAACCTGAACGCTAAGCAAGGCTTTCTGAAAACTTTTCTTCCGCAGTTTCCATTGTTCAAGGACTTATGCTATAATGTTGAACAAGTGCGAATGTGCAAGATGCGTAAGCAGGTGTTGCCGGGAGCGCAAAGAGAAACCAGGTAACGGCATGATGGGTGGGAAAGCGGAAGGGAGAGAGCTTTGGACTGGAATCCACAGGTAACGAATATTCATGATTTGAAGATCAGTGGTTTTGTTCCTCATACGGATGTCACCAAGGATGGCATCCTGTTCTCTGTCGTTGTCCCAGAAGGAAGCCAGGCAAGCCTTCTTCTGTATGAGAAGGGATCGGAGACGGTAAAGTGCGAGATTCCGTTCTCGGACGCGCCGAGCCTTGGCAGGGTATACGCGATGCTGGTTTCCGGCATCCCGGTGGATGGCCTGGAGTATAACTACAGGATTGACGGCAAGATCGTGACGGATCCGTCCGCCCAGATCGTGTCAGGCCTGGAGAAGTACGCAGAACGCTCCCCCCGAAGAGAACACCAGGTCAGAGGCGCATTTCTTAACCGCGTGTTTGACTGGGGGGAACAGGAAAAGCGGCTTCGCATTCCGTACAGCGAATCCATTTTTTACGAAATGCATGTGCGGGGATTTACGAAGAGCCGCACCTCGAAGGTGAAAAAACGGGGCACATTCCTTGGCATCACGGAGAAAATCCCATACCTGAAACAGTTGGGTGTAACGGCACTCGTCCTGATGCCGTGTTATGAATTTGATGAGGTTATTCCGGATTCCTCCCGGACAGGATGGCGGCCGGAGGGACTCAGGGAACTGGTTGCCGGCGCGTCCCTCCCCCAGTCCGCGCTGGAAGCGCTTCCGGAAGGAACCGTGGTCACGACAACCAGAAGCGAGGCTGACGATTACCGGATTAATTACTGGGGATTCGGTCCCGGGTGGCTGTTTGCGCCGAAGCGCTCTTACTGCGCGACAGATGCGCCTGCGGATGAATTCCGCACGATGGTAAAGCTGCTGCATGCGGCCGGGATCGAGGTGATCATGGAGATGAGCTGCCCGGAGGGAACGGATCCTGCGTATATGCAGGCATGCCTTCTGTGGTGGCGGGAGGTCTATCATGTGGACGGCTTCCTCATGCTGGCCTCGCAGGATGATGTCAATGCGGTCGCGAAGAGCCCTGCGTTGAGCGACGTGAAGCTGATCTCGGATTATTTCGATACAGCCCGCATGTATCCGATGGGCAGGCCGTATCATTTCCGGAACCTTGCGGAATACAATGTCGGTTTCCGGTATGACGCAAGGAAGTTCCTGAAGGGAGACGCTGACTGCCTGCAGTCCTTTGTCTCAAGATGCCGCTACAATCCGAAGGACGCGGGGGTCGTGAATGCGATCGCAGGCCATGACGGATACACGCTCTGTGACCTGGTTTCGTATAATGACAAACATAACGAGGCCAACGGGGAGAACAACCGTGACGGCGCGTTGAACGAATATTCCTGGAACTGCGGTGTTGAGGGGCCGTCGCGCAAGCGTGAGATTACCCGGCTGCGTATGAAGCAGATGAAAAATGCCCTTGCGATGGTGATGCTTGCCCAGGGGACGCCGATGATCGCGGCGGGGGATGAGATGCTGAACAGCCAGGGCGGGAACACGAATCCGTACTGCATAGACAGCGAGACGAGCTGGGTGCAGTGGTCCGGAACGAAGGATGCCCTTGAACTGCAGGCGTATGTAAAGCGTCTGATCGCGCTGCGCAGGACGCACCCCCTGCTACATCAGAAGGTGGAGCTGACCGGATCGAGCCTTGGCGGCTTCTTCCCGGATTTCTCCTGCCACGGCTCCAACGCATGGTTCGCGTCATTTGACCAGCAGGAGCGCAGCGTAGGCATGATGTACTGTTCCCAGGATCCGGACCGGGAGGCAGTCTACCAGAAGGAGACAGAACTTCGGAAGGCTGCCAG
>CAMORF010000146.1 GCA_946623485.1 uncultured Clostridia bacterium | reverse complement strand
TATAATGCTTTTACACAAAATGCGGATCAGCGCATAGCCGCGGTCTTTCGTCTGAGCACCAAGGAAAACACCCAGATCGGAGAGCGACGTTGGGGTGGAAAGAAATGTTGCCCGATACACCTCAGTGTCGCCAAAATTCCGCCTCCAACCGGCCCAGATCACATAAGGAAGCGCAAGAACAGCGGCAGAAAGCTTACCCCATCGTATACGAGGATGCCCCAAAACGATCTCCTCACGCTGAGGAATAAAGCCCAGGCTTATCGCGCCGAACAGGAACATCCATATCAGCAGCCACCAATAGTTTTTCAGTTCCATTCTTACTCCGTACTGCGTCATCTACGCAGATCATCCACAAGATTATTTCTCAAAAAGCTCAACCATGAACAGTTCCTCTCAACGGAACATCAAGAATCCCTGCAAAAGAGAGAATACGCGAAGCGTACTGATTAACCTTGTAAATAATACATCTCCATCCAGCGTCTTTTTACAATAGTCCCATGCTTCAGACGACAAGAAGAGAACTCTTCGCCTAGCAGATGTTTGATGCATAAATAGGGCAGGTTGACGCCCGCCAAAGCAAAATACGGGATCCCCGCCGTGATCCTGGGATTGCACTCCATAATCAAAGGAGTTCCGTCCGCTCTCTCCCGAAGATCAAAGCCGATATTGCCGTCCAGGCCCAGCTTCTCTGTAACAGTGGCGCAGAGTTCCATCACCGCAGGAGCATCCACGATCTGCGCATCCAGCATAATGCTATTTTCCATCCGGAGGCTCCTCCTGCAGCAGCCGACCAGGATTTTTCCATGGTCAGCAAGAAGATCTACCGAGTATTCCGCACCGGGGAGATACTCCATAACCAGAAGCTCCGGAAAGCGCTCCCCTTCCTCAAGGATCTGAACAAGCTCTTCCAGCCTGATGATACCGGCGCTGGGCTTCTCGTGCAGGAACATTTCAAAACGGGAAACCTTGGCATCCAGGATGCGAAACCCTCTGCTGCCGCTTCCATTGGTCGCCTTGACGCAAACGCGCTTTTCCGGATATCCGAGCTTTGTTGCCTTTTCGCGGAGCTCATCCACGCTGCTTACACAATAATAGTCTGCGCAGGGCAGGCCTTGCTCCCTCATAAAATCCAGGAGCTTTCGTTTATCATTGGCAATGGCAAGCGCGGCAGGATCGGAAACTGAAACCTTGGTCCCCACCTCAGCGAAGCGATCCCGGTTTTCCGCCAGCGCATTCAATTCCACCGACATGACGGGAAGCAAAACATCAATCTTTTCGTTTTTGCAGATCTCAAGCAGCGCATTCACATAGCCCGGATCATCTCCCCTGGGAACCGGGTACGCCTTATCGCACATCTGCAGGATCGTGGGATCGTCACTCATGTCCGCTCCGACCAGACGGATCTCACGCTCGCCGTTCTGTTTGATGCATGCCATCGTTCCCGGCATAAACACATTGCCCGCAGCAGTGATCAAAACATTACATGATTTCAGCTTCATCAACACACTCAAAAAATATAGGTTTGGAGCAGATCCTCACCGGTCTCCGCTCTCTTGACCAACACATACTCATCGCTCTCCGTGTGAGCGATCATCGCACAGTTCGGTAGAATAAAAGGCGGCTTCAGCACGTTGGAATAGCCTCCCACATTGCCGAAGACCACATAATCCCCTACCGCAAGTTTCCCGGAAAAATCCTTATACACAACATCCTGCTCAAGGCAGGTATACCCAGTCAGGTCAACGGCATCAAACTGATGCTGCGGATTGCCGCTGGGAACGACGCGGACAGGAAGCTGCTTCAGGGTACAGGTCTCCCCCAACATGTGGATGCCGGTATCCAGGATCGCGAAAGAATGGCCGCGGGCTGTCTTGATGGCCTGCACGCTGGAGACGCACTCCACAAAGCGGCTTACCAGGGTCGTCCCGGGCTCAGTGATCAGCCAGGGACCGTCTTTCCCAGGATAGTGCTCCGCCATAAGCGCCGCGGTAACACCCGCATAATCCTCATAGCTCGGAGCATGATCAAATTGCGCCGCAAACTCAGGATCCATACTGCCGAACATTCCGCTCCCAAGGTCAATGTAAGCAGGCGCCTTATCAAAAAAGCGGTCTGCCAACGCAAGCATCGTTTCCATCCTGCGCTGCCAGGCTGCCTTGCTTCGACAGCGACTGATGTGACAATGGAGTCCGGATACAGACAGATTCGTTACCATTGAAACCATCTGAACCGCCTGAGAAAGCCCTTCCTCGTCCATACCAAAGCGAGAGACAAAGCCCTGACCCACATCAATGTTCACACGGAGCCCGATTCGGAATTGCCGCTCCTCATGCATTTTTGCGAGCTCGCAGAGCCTCGCCAGCTCATCCAGGCTGTCAGCATGGACCATGGCGCCATTGAGGAAAGCCCGATCTCCCGCAGCTCCCTTGCAGGGGCCATTGAAGATGATCTCTTCGTCCGGGAACCCGATCCTCTTCGCCAGATCGTATTCCATGCCGGAAACGACCTCGGCATAAGCTCCGATTTTCCGGACGGTCTTGCAGATATATGGCGTGTAATTGGTTTTAAAGGAGTAGGCAATACGATACTTCTCGTAATAGGTTTGCATTGCCCTTTCCAGGCAATGAGCGTTATTGAGGAACTCTGTTTCTTCAAACAGATAGAGAGGGCTTCCGAATCGGCCTATCAGCGTATCCAGGCAGTCCTTTGTATAGCGCATCACAGACCGGTCCCCTCGTCAAAATTCATTTCCAGCCGAAGAATTTCAAAGGCCTCCGCATACTTTTTTCCGATCTCATATCCGCGGAAACCGCAGCGGCAGCGGACGCCCTCGATCCAATCCTCCGCACCGAACTTGTTATACTCGCTGGTATGGCATTTCAGAGAAGCGATTTTCTTGTCCAAGGTCTTACTGATATCCACATACAGCGTTGGTTTAAACGAGACATAGGAGCGGCCGGAAGGCGTAATAGGCTCATAAAAGAATACGGTATTCTTTCTTCTGGCGGCAGCAATACTGGCCTTGGAAACGCCTTCATGGGCCTGATGGGTGTCAAAAGGATGATGGGTAAAAATGATGTCCGGATCGTAGGCCGCCATACGCAGGTCGATCGCAGTGACCACGTCGGACTGGAACGGAATATCCTTTGTGGGGAAATCCAGGATCTCAATATCCTGAATCCCCAGCGTGTGGAGCGCATTCAAGCCTTCCTTCACAGCGATTTCATCCGAACGCTGAACCGCTCCCTCTTTGTTGGTATAGCCGGATTTGCTCATGATGAGCACCTTGACTTCGTGTCCTGCTTCTATCGCTTTTGCAAGTGTTCCTCCACATGCGATCTCAATATCATCCAAATGTGCGCCAATGGCCAGAATTCTCATGAACTGCAATTCTCCTGTATTCCTTCATCCGTCCTGCGGGATGGTACCTTTTATGCAGGGCAGATTCGTAATAAAGAATCATCTTTGATAGAAATATAAACCGTAAGCGAGCCCAACTGCCCGCCGCTATCGTCATGCCGGATTAATTCCGCAGATCATTCGCCGGCATCCGCCTGTTCGGGATTTCCGGACTGATCTGCTTCCTTCCTGGCCTTTGCAGCTGCCTTTTTTGCGGAAGAAGCCTTCTTCTCCGATGTATAAGACTTGGAGCTGTATCCGTAGCTGCCATAGCCGTACTTGCCATAGCCGTACTTACCATAGCCGTAATAACCGTAGCGTCCTCCTCGAGTGCGTCCGCCGTTCAGGATGCAGCCAACGATCGGGGCGCCGGCAGTGGTGAGTTCCTCAACGCCTTCAAAGATGTAGCGCCGGCGGGCAAAGTCGCTCATGATCACATAAGTCACAGCGTCAACATGCCGAACCAGCATCATCGCGTCCACCAGCATAGCGGAAGGCGGCGTATCCAGGATCACCACATCCGCCATGGAGCGCAGCGTATCAATGACGTTCTTCATATTCTCGCTGCTGAGGATCTCCACCAGTCTGGGCTCCCGTTCGCCGCCGGGCAGCAGGGTAAGTCCGATGGGATTGCCATGATCGGAAACCTGCACAAGAGACTCCTCCAGCTTACTTTTTCCGCGAAGGATTGAAACCAGGCCGGGATACTTGTCTTTCAGCTCGAAGATCTGGCTGACAGTGGGATTACGCAGGTCGCAGTCCACCAGGATCACGCGCTTGCCCTTGCGAGCCATGGCGATCGCCAGATTCGCAGCAACAGTGGACTTGCCTTCGCCGGAGATGGAACTTGTCACCATGAGGACCTGCTTGCCCTCCATCTGGCGTTCCAGACGGGTACGGATCAGGCGCATCGCCTCAACATAGTCAGAGTTTTCCCCGTCATTGAGGATATTGATCTCTGTGCGGGCGGAGTTGCGGCGCTGCTTCTTCTGATAAAACGGAAGCGTACCCAGGCAGGGGATGTTGAGCAGGGATCGGAGCTCAGACTCACTGCGTATGGTGCGGAAGCTGACCACATTCAGAACGACCAGCAAAATACCCAGCGCAAAGCCGATGGCAGCGCCGCGCTTGATGGAGCCGCGAATGACAGACTGTCTGCCGCTGTCGGTAGGCACACCGCTCTCGTCGATCACAGTCAGTTCAGTCTGTCCAACGACGAACTGAGCGACCTCCGGGTAGTTATTCAGCACGGACTGCAGGATATCATAAGCATACTGTGCATCCCAGGAGCTTACGGTAATGGTCAGCAGATTCGTTCCCTTGATGCTGCTTACGGTAATGGTGCCGGGCACACTGTTGGTCCCCAGATCCTCAGCGATCACGTCGGAAAGCGCGCCGCTGGTCAGGATATAGGGGAAAATAAGGCCCATCTGTTCTGCCGTGTTTTTATTCGCATAGGTTCCGCCGTTTACGATCTCCACAGACACGGTCGCTTCAGCCACATAGGTAGGGCTGTAGGAAACGGTCGTGCGGTAATAGAACAGCGCAGCTACCACCACCGTCAGCACCAGAACCAGGATCCACATGCGCTTCAGGCGATGGAAAAAGTCGTTTACAAAAGAGATAACATCAATTTTTTCGGACTCGGCCGATTTATTCGCTATCTTTTCATTCATGGCCGCACCTCACTGTTCCGCCTTTTCATAATGGCCATACTGCCCATAGCGGCCATACTTCCCGTAGCGGCCGTAGTGACCGTAACGGCCATAGCCGCCGTAGCCGCCGATGGTTCTGCGGGCGCCGGGCAGGGACTGAACCTGGCTCAGAACACAGCCTGCAAAATGCGCATGACAGTCACGCAGCGAGTCAATGGCGTCGTTCAGATCCTGAGCCAGGACCGTGTCATACTTGACGACAAGGATGCTCATGTCGGAAAGATCCGCCAGGACCTCCGCGTCTGCCATCAGGGACATAGGGGGCGAGTCTATGATGATGAAATCGTAATGCTCACGGACCAGGGCGATCAGACGGCTCATATAGTCGGAAGAAACGATATCCGTGGAGTTGGTGTAGTTACGCTTATTGAGCAGCAGATCCAAGCCCCGCTCCTCATCGTGAACCATGGCGTCAGCCAGATTGGCCTGCCCCATCAGGACAGAGCCAAGGCTGGCTTTCAGCTTGTCGTTGGGCTTAAGGAACATGGTATTCAGCGTAGGGCGGCGCATATCGCCGTCGATCAGGAGGACCGAATAGCCCTGCTGCACGAGAGTCAAGGCAAGGTTTGCGCAGGTAGTGGACTTGCCCTCGTGCTCCTGCACACTGGTGACAAGGATGACCTTGGCGTGGATCTTATGGGCCTGGGAAGAAACATGGGCGGCGATCTTCTTGAATCGCTCCACAAACTCGAATTTGGCCGACAGGTCCGTGACCAGCAGCTTTCTCTTCTTGCGGCCGACCCATTCCTTGATGGAACGATATTCGTTCTCCTGATGGATCATACCGAGAGACTTTGCATCCAGCTGATTTTCCAGGTCCTTTTCGCTCTTGACCGTCTCTTTCCGGTAAGAGAGGTACATGAATACCAAAATCAGTGCAGTCATGCTGAGGACGAAAGCGCGCCTTGTCTGAGAAGCGGCGGAAAACGAGGTATCCGCTCTGGTGGGAACGGTGGGATCCTGCAGGATCTCCATGACCATCTCCGCCGACACATACTGGGTCAATGTGTTCATGTTGTACATGATGGAGCGGATGGTGCGGTAGGTATTCTCTGGGGTGTCCGCCGTCACGCGAAGCGTCATCAGGTTGGTG
>CAMORF010000145.1 GCA_946623485.1 uncultured Clostridia bacterium | reverse complement strand
CATATCATAAAGCGTCCTGCGCTGGACCGGCTTCAGCCCGTCCCGGACATCGGGGGGCGCCCGCGCCACGATAACACTCATGGCGTAGTCAATGTATGACTTCTGCATGATTTCCGCATACTCTGTCTGGATCAGTTCGTTTGCCATATTCTACTCTCGTCCTTACCAAAATGATAACGATTCACCACCCATTGCGCAGAGCAACGTGTGTAGATCCTAAATATCCAGGGCCGCATCCTGTGCATGCTCATAGATGAAGTCCTTGCGCGGCGGTACGTCCGAACCCATCAGGAGGGCCGTGACATCGCTTGCCGTGCGTCCGTCCTCGATCTCAACCTTCCGCATGGTGCGGGTTTCCGGGTTCAGCGTCGTTTCCCAAAGCTGGTCCGGATCCATTTCCCCAAGGCCCTTGTACCGCTGCAGCGTAAACGGCCCTTTGTGTTTCTTCCGGTATCGTGCAAGGGCCTCGTCATCATACAGATACTCCTCCTTCCCCTTGGAAGGAATCGCCTTATACAGAGGAGGCATGGCAATATAGACGTGGCCCTCATAGATCAGGTCCGGCATGAAACGGTAAAACAAAGTCAGCAGCAATGTGCAGATATGGGCGCCGTCCACATCGGCATCCGCCATGATGATGATCTTGTCATACCGCAGCTTTGAGATATCAAAGTCAAACCCGTATCCTTCCGAAAAACCGCACCCGAAGGAATTGATCATGGTCTTGATTTCCGCGTTGGCCAGGATCTTGTCGATAGAGGCCTTCTCCACATTGAGGATCTTGCCGCGGATCGGGAGAATTGCCTGAAAGCTCCGGTCCCTGGCTGTTTTCGCTGACCCGCCGGCAGAATCTCCCTCTACGATGAAGATCTCACATTTCTTCGGGTCGCGGCTCTCGCAGTTGGCCAGCTTGCCGTTGGAATCGAAGGAATACTTCTGCTTTGTGAGAAGATTTGTCTTGGCCTTCTCCTCCGTTTTCCGGATCTTCGCCGCCTTCTCCGCGCACCCGAGCACCTCCTTGAGCGTGTTCAGGTTCTTGTCGAAGAATAGTGTAATCTCATCCCCCGTCACCTTTGCCACGGCCTTGGAGGCATCGGCATTGTCCAGCTTGGTCTTGGTCTGTCCCTCAAAGGACGGCTGCGGGTGCCGGATGGAGATCACAGCTGTCATTCCATTCCGGATGTCCGCCCCGGTAAAGTTGGGATCCTTCTCCTTCAGGATTCCAAGCTCCCGGGCATAGGCATTCATGACGGAGGTAAATGCGGTTTTAAACCCGGTCAGATGGGTACCGCCCTCCGCATTGAAGATATTATTGCAAAAGCCCAGTACATTTTCATGGAACTCATTGATATACTGGACCGCGATTTCCACCTGGATCCCTTCACTTTCACCTTTGATATAGATCGGGTCACAGACTGCCTCTTTGTTTTTATTCAGGTCTTTGATAAAGCCAAGAATTCCGTCCGGCTCATGGAATGTGGCTTCCAGGTCGCGCCCGTCACGCATATCCTTGAATATGATCGTCAGCGCGGGATTCAGGTATGCGGTTTCATGCAGGCGGTTCTGGATGTCCGTGGATGAAAAACGGGTTGTCTGCGTAAATATGGTTTCATCCGGAAGAAAGGAGATCGTGGTTCCGGTCTCCTTTGTTTTTCCGATGACAGGAAGCAGCCCCTCTTCCAGCTCCAGATCCGGCTTCCCCTGCCTGTACCGGTCATGGTAGATCTTCCCATCCAGGCGTACCTGGACATCCATCCAGGTTGACAAGGCATTGACAACAGAGGAGCCGACTCCGTGCAGGCCGCCGGAGGTGCGGTACGCACCTTCATCAAATTTGCCGCCTGCATGGAGCGTGGTAAAGACAACACGTTCCGCGGAAACACCCTGCCTGTGCATGCCCACAGGGATTCCTCTTCCGTCATCGGATACGGTTGCGCTTCCGTCATCATTCAGTGTCACATGGATGGTCGTGCAGTATCCTGCAAGATGTTCATCCACGGAGTTGTCAACAATTTCATAGACCAGATGGTTCAGGCCTTTTCGGGATGTGCTCCCGATGTACATGCCGGGTCTCTTTCTGACTGCCTCAAGCCCTTCCAGGACAGTAATAGAGTCGGCATCATATGCTTTTTGGGGTGCCATTCAAGACTCCTTGTTCACAATGTTGTCTGCGCTTTTGTAGATGGAGTATTCTGGAACAACCCCTCTGACGCTGCTTAACGGATAGATGTTTGTCCACCGGCCCACGACGGTTCCAGGGTTCAGGACGCTGTTGCATCCGACCTCAACATGATCCCCGAGCATCGCGCCGAATTTGCGAAGCCCCGTCTCATAGCGGCGTGACCCATCCTTCACGACTACATTTTTCCGGTCCGCCTTTACATTGGATGTGATCGCGCCTGCTCCCATATGTGCCTTGATCCCGAGGATCGAGTCGCCGACATAGTTATAGTGCGGCACTTCACAGTCCTTGAACAGGATCACATTTTTCAGCTCCGTGGAATTGCCGACGGTTGCTCCTTCACCGACAATCGCATTGCCCCGGACAAACGCGCACTGGCGCAGGGTTGCTCCTTCGCAGATAATGCACGGCCCCGTGATGGACACAGTAGGAGCGATCACTGCGCTCTTCGCAATCCAGATGTTTTCTCCCTTCTGCTCGTAAACATCAGGATCCAGCGTCGGACCGATTTTTTTAATGTAATCGCCGATCAGGGGAAGCACCTCCCATGGATAGGTAAGCCCGTCAAAAAGCTTTGCCGCGATGGTTCCGCTCAGATCGAAGAGATTTGAAATCAGACATTGTTCCATAACCATACCTCCCGTTTGTTACACCCATTTTTCTTGATATCTGTTGCCGGTGCCGGGCGCCTTTTTCCCGGTTGCCGGCTGTTTTTCCGAATGCCGGACTCCCTTATCCCGTTGCCGGCCGTTGTTTCTGTGTGCCGGCAGCCTTTTTTCCGCTGCCCTGTTTTGCCGGACGCTTTTTTCCGGAAGCGCCCTGTGCTGATTTCCCGCTGCCTCCTGCCGGCTGTTTCGCAGGCTTATAATACTGGGCAGCATACTGGTACATCGGAAGAAGTGCGCTGACATTCTGCGTTGCCTTGACCTGGTTGGTGAACTTCGCAACATAGGAGGACAGCTTTTGCATATATTCATCCGATGTGACCGAACCGTCTACCACATAATTCAGCCCCTTTTCCCAGCTTGCCGTAAAGGCCGGACTGAGCAGTGCGCTGATGCTGTTTCTGACAACATCACAGATCATCTCGCCAAGCAGGGTCGGCGTCAGGATCTGCGTTTTTTTGTTCAGAGAGATATACTGATTCTTCTCCAGCTTTTTCAGGATCTCCGCCCTGGTAGAGCTGGTTCCGATTCCGGTGGTTCTGATCTGTTCCCGCAGCTCTTCGTCCTCGATCAACTGCCCTGCATTTTCCATCGCAAGGATGATGGAGCCGGAATTATAACGTTTCGGCGGGGATGTTTTCCCTTCCCGGATCTCAAACCGGTCAATCGTGACCACTGCCCCCTTCTTCATTTTTTCCAGACGCGCAATCAGCGCGGGGTCAAAACGTCCGGCCTCTTCTGAATCATCCCGGTTTTCCTGCGGGGGATCTTTTTCCGGTTTTTTCATGACCGCCAGGTATCCCTCCTCCTGCAGGAGCCGGAAGCTGGCAAAAAAACGTTCTTTTCCATACAGAAGCGTCAGGCTGATCTTCCGGTACTGGGCAGGGGGATAAAATATGCCAAGGAAACGCTTTACAATCTGACAGTATACCCCGTAGCTCAGGGAAGAGAGGCCTTTGACCGCCTGGGTCTGGCCGGTGGGAATGATCGCGTAATGATCCGTAATCTGTGCATCATTGACATACCGGGTTTTCGCGATCGTCTGGCTGCTCCCGGTCTGAAGCACATGCTGCGCATAAGATGAGGCAGGCTCAAAGCGGGTCAGCCCCTGGATGTTTTTACCAATCTCCTTCGCGATCGCCGTGGACAGTACCCGGGCGTCCGTCCTGGGATAGGTGGTCAGTTTTTTTTCATAGAGCTCCTGCGCGATATTCAATGTCTGATCCGGGCTGATCTTAAACATGCGGCTGCAGTCATTCTGCAGCTCCGCAAGGTTATATAAAAGGGGCGGATTTTTTTTCTCCGTCTTCCGGGAAATCTCCAGAACCCTGGCTTCCCAGGGCTTTGACGCACCCGACAGGCAGTCGATCAGATGCAGGGCATCTTCTTTTTTCAAAAAACCGTTTTCCTTATACAGCTTGGGGCTTTGATAATAATCTGACCCCTCCACTGCCCGCCATTCCGCCAAAAAAGCGCCATCCTGGGGAGACGTAACGGCAACTACGCGGTAAAAAGCGGTTTCCTTGAATTGGCGGATCTCCCGCTCCCGGGACACAATCATGCCAAGCACGCAGGTCATGACACGCCCGACTGAAACGACACAGTACCGCTCCTTCAGGAAGGAAGCCATGGAATTCCCATAGCGCAGGGTCAGCGCACGGGAGAAATTAATCCCCATGAGGTAATCTTCCTTGGCCCTGAGGTAAGCGGCATCCGACAGCCTGTCATATTCGCTGATCGGCTTTGCTTCCCGGATTCCCCGGCGGATCTCCTCATCGGTCTGGGAATCAATCCAGACACGGCGCTCTTCTTTCCCGGCAACCCCAGCTTCCTGCCGGACCAGCCGGTAGATGTATTCTCCCTCCCGCCCGGAGTCTGTGCAGACATAGATTGTCTCAACGTCCGGACGGGTCAGGAGCCGTTTCACGATAGAAAACTGCTTTGCGCTGGAACGGATCACCTCATACCGGAACCGGTCCGGGATAAAGGGGAGGGTAGAAAAGCTCCACTTTTTATACTCTTCCCCGTAGGCGTCCGGATAGCTCATGGAGATCAGGTGGCCGACACACCAGGTAACCACAAGGTGATCGGATTCCAGAAAACCGTCGCCCCGATTCATTTGTTCCCCGAGCGCCCCGGCAAATGCCTGGGCAACGCTCGGTTTTTCAGCGATAAACAGTGATTTTCCCATCTTGGCTTATTTTTTCTGAATGTATCCCATGGAGACAAGGGTTTCGGCGCACAGAACCGCGCCTCCGGCCGCGCCGCGCAGGGTATTGTGCGCAAGTCCGATAAACTTCCAGTCATAGATCGTATCCGGGCGAAGCCGGCCGATGGAGACTCCCATCCCGCCTTCATAATCTACATCAAGGGCAACCTGGGGACGGTTCTCTTCCTCGCAATACTGGATGAACTGTTTCGGAGCGCTGGGCAGTGCCTTCTCCTGCGGATACCCGCGGAATGCAGCCAGCTTCGCGATCAATTCTTCTTTGGAGGGCTTTTCCCTGAATTTGACAAAGACTGAGGCAGTATGTCCGTTCAGGACCGGAATCCGTACGCACTGGCAGGTGATGAGCGGTTCCTTCGCAGGGACAATCTTTCCGCCTTCCACATGGCCGAAAACCTTGAGCGGCTCCTTCTCACTCTTCTCCTCTTCGCCTCCGATGAAGGGGATGACGTTTCCATTCATCTCAGGCCAGTCGGCAAAGGTCTTGCCTGCTCCGGAGATTGCCTGGTAGGTGCTCGCCACTACTTCATAAGGGCCGTATTCCTTCCATGCGGCAAGCGCCGGCGTATAGGCCTGGATCGAGCAGTTTGGTTTCACTGCAATGAATCCGTTCCTTGTTCCAAGCCTTTTTTTCTGGGACGCGATGATGTCGAAATGCTCCGGGTTGATCTCCGGGATTACCATCGGAACATCCTCCGTCCAGCGGTGCGCGCTGTTATTGGAGACGACAGGAGTTTCCGTCTTTGCGAAGTCCTCTTCAATCTTCCGGATCTCGTCTTTTGACATGTCAACTGCGGAAAAAACCATGTCCACATCTGCGGCAATCTTCTCCACGTCGTTGACGTTCCTGACCACCATCGCGCAGACGCTTTGGGGCATGGGCACGGTCATCTTCCACCTTCCGCCGACCGCCTCTTCATAGGTCTTGCCGGCAGAACGGGGGCTCGCCGCCAGGACTTCGATCTGAAACCATGGATGCTCGGCAAGCAAGGTGACAAACCGTTGTCCGACCATCCCGGTCGCGCCAAGGATACCTACTTTCAGTTTTTCCATTTTTCATTTCCTCCTCTGATCATATGTTCCGAAATCAGATTCCGGAATTCTATGCGCAAATGATTGTAATCTGGAATGATTCAGCTCAGAACGCTTAG
>CAMORF010000144.1 GCA_946623485.1 uncultured Clostridia bacterium | reverse complement strand
TCGGATGAAAAGACAAGCAAGATGTACAAGTTATTTTGTAACAGATCCTTAGGATCTGTCTGAATCATATCTCCCGTTCAATGATTGAAAGATCCTTCCCGCAAAATGCGGGAAGGATCTTTTTTCGTGAACAGCTCACACGGGTGCTGTTTCTTATTTCAGCCCCTGGAAATCTTCCTGGGAAGCGGGAACGATATCACCGGTCTTGAGCAGCTCATAGCATGCATCCAGTTTTTCGATGGTATCGTCATCAAGCTGCTGACGGCCCTCTTCGGTCACAATGCCGGTAGAGTCTGTGTCAGCGCCAAGCAGGGCATCTTCGCCCGCAAAGGTTCCGTCATAGATCTCTTCAAGCTGGCGGGTAACGTTCGTATGCATCACCTTCAGTGCAGAGGTCAGGATGATGTTTTCACTTCCGTTCACACCATCGTCAAACTGGTCAACATCGCATCCGATCACATATACGCCTTCAGCTTCCTTCGCCGCGGTGAAAACACCGTTTCCGGACGCGCCTGCCGCGACAAGGATCACATCACATCCCTCATCGATCAGCGCTTCGCCGACGACCTTGCCCTGTGCCTCATCCGCAAAATCGCCGGTGTAATTGCCGCCGACATCATTGCCGAACAGGTCAGTTCCGGCATAAGACGGAAGCTCGACGCATTCCGCTTCAGCACCGAAATTCTCATTGGCATACGCTACGCCGCTCATGAAGCCCAGCTCATAGTTGACATTGCTCGGGAACGGCATGCCGTTGACGACCGCCACCTTGCCGCTCTGTGTTGTCATCGCTGCCGCAACGCCTGCCAGAAAACCGCCTTCCTGCTCCTTAAACGTCATGGTGTAGACGTTGTCCAGCGTGACTGCGTTCCCCTCGCTGTCCGTAATCGTCGAGTCAACAACAAGGAACTTCTTGTCCGGGTTGTTCTGCGCAATGTCACCGATTCCCGCGAAATTGAAGCCCGGCAGGACAAAAACATCATAATCGCCGACAGACTTCTCAACCGTCGGGATCAGCTCGTTGTAATCAGATTCCTTGATATCGGTCACACTGCAATCCGGATGTTCTTCAAGAAAGGCCAGGATTCCGTTATAGCAGTCCTGGTTGAAGCTTCCATCATCAATTCCAGAGGAAGTGATGATACATACCGAGAACGGTTCTCCTGCCGATTCTGTCTCTGCCGCAGCTGCCACGCCGGCACTGAGCATCATCGCACCTGCTGTCACTGCCAGCATGCCTGCCATCTTTCTGAATTTCATACGCGTCCTTCTCCTCTCTGTATAACTCCGTGCCCCTGCGTCCTGACACATGGAGGGCACTCACGAAAGATCTGTAAACAATTCACTTGAGCATCCTGCTTTTACTTGTGTATCCTGCTCATTCATTTGTTTACAGCTCCCAACTGACAATTTCATCATATCATTCTGCTTTTTTATCGTCAATGTTGCGGCTGCATCGGGGAAAGAAAAACACGCCCCGCCGGATGGCGGGGCGTGTTTCTATCCTTCTGTCAGACTGAATCAGCCTCTATGTTATTGACTCCGACAATGAGCTGCGCTCCTCCGTGCTCCTGTACCATCACTGCCTTCAGGTTGACATGGAGGGGCTTTCCGCCCATGTTCAGCCGGTAGCGCAAGGAGAAGAAACCATGTTTCTGAATCTCGGCGAACACATTTTCCCGGGTCAGACGCGCCCTGAGATATTCCACGTCCTCCGGCCACAGCACCCGCCCTGCCTGTCTGCGTGATTCCGCAAAGAAGTTCTCCCCGCGGACGGGGATATTCAATTTCGCATAATCTCCTGTAGCGCTGTACTCCACATATTGCTCTGTCTCAGGATCCACCGTATAGATGCCGATATAGTCACCGGTAAGCGCAAAGATCCGGGAAAAGGCAAGCCGCATCTGCGAGGTTTGCTCCTTCATGCGTACAACCTGCGTAATATCGGTACACAGCCCCAGGACGCAAAGCCTGCCATACGCATCCTCAAAACGCAGCTTTGTCGTCTGCAGGTTCCGGATCTCCTTTCCGGCAGCGTCCGGGACATTCTCATAGAACACATGGGGCTCGGACATATTCACGGCCTTCCGGTCATCTTCCACAAAATGATCCGCCGTCTCCTTGTCAAAGATCTCATGGTCGGTCAGCCCTATGACACCCTCCGGGCTCTCCTTGTGCGCGTATTCCGCGAATTCATGATTGCACGCCAGATATTTCCCGCTCATGGCATCCTTCAGGAACACCAGCCCGGGCAGGTGCGCAAGCAGATCCTCCAGGTTCTCGCTCTTTTGCTGCAGGCGCAGCATGCTCTGGGGCTGCTTCTTCTTTCTGCTGTCCGCCTGGCCGCAGGGCACGGTGCCGAATACTCTTTCAAAGTCCTCCGGCGGAATCGGCCTGGAATAGTAATAGCCCTGCACATAATCACAGCCAAGCTGCTTCAGAGTCTCCATCTGCTCATAGTTCTCTACACCTTCCGCGATGACCGGGACAGCCAGGTATCTTGCAATATCCAGGATAATCTCCAGCATGCGGGTATCCTTCCCGTTCCGGAACGCTGCCCGCACAAATGCCATATCCAGCTTCAGGACATCAATCGGCAGGTCATTGATCATGTTGAGGGAAGAGTATCCGGTGCCGAAATCATCCATCTCAATCCGGAATCCTTCCTCACGCAGAAGCCGCGCCGTCTCAATGATATGGGCAGAATCCTCCATGTAAGCGGACTCCGTAATCTCCAGCAGAAACTCGGCTTTTGTCAGGCCGTTTTCTTCAATCAGCCGGGATAGATACTCGACCAGATCCTGGTCATACATATCCGCCCGGGAGATATTGACAGAAACCGGGATTACCTGTCCGCTGAGCTTCTTCCATTCCCCCATCAACCGGGCAGTGTGCTGCCAGACATACCGGTCCAGCTGCCGGATCAGCCCGTTCTTCTCAAACAGAGGAATGAACGCACCGGGGCCAAGAAGCCCGAGGCCAGGGTGTTCCCACCGCACGAGCGCCTCCGCGCCGGCGGGCCGGCTATCCTCCGTCTGCAGGTCGAACTTGGGCTGAAGGAAGACCCGGAACTGTTCATTCCGGATGGCATCCCCGAAATCACTGATCAGGCGGTCGTCAAAAAGCTCTTTCCGGTAGATCGTATCGTCATACCAGGCAACCTGGTTCTGATAGGTCCCGCGGATGGTATCGGAAGCAGTCTTTGCCCGGTCAAACCGGCGGATGGATTCCAGGTTCTTGTCAACGTTTGCGTATATCCCGATCCGAAGACGCAGGCGGTTCTCCTCCTCGCCGGATTCATTGACCCGGACACTTGCCATCTCCTGGATCTGATGATAATCCTCCCGGTGCGGGCAGTACATCATAAAGACATCCGCTTCCCGCCTGCAAAGGACGCCGCCTGTCATCCGGATGGCTTCCAGGAGGTTCTGCGCGATCTGCTTCAGGATCTCATCGCCGCGGCTGCGCCCATAGCGTTCATTGATCATCTGGAAATGATCCACATCAATGACGACCGCGTCCATCTGCGTGTTTTTGTGGTGCTGGTCATACTGTTCCACATAATGGTAGAAATACTGCCGGTTATAAAGGCCCGTCAAAGGATCCCGCTCTGTGCTGCGGATCGTTTCCTGCTTCTGCATCAGCTCCAGGATCAGGCCGATGGCAAACACAGCGCCAAATACCAGAAACGCGATGATCAGGATGGCAAGCAGCTTTCTTCCGGCCCGGTTCGAACGGTCCAGAAGCATACCCGCCGCGGAGGACGGAAAATCACGGATGAGGGTCCAGGGCATCATATTCAGACTCTGCCCATAGGCAACCGCCTCTCCTCCCTCGTCCCGGTAAGTAAAGGTCACGCTCGTGTGCTCCGACAGCGCATGCTTCAGAAGCAAGATCTGCCCCTGGGGGCAATCCCGCTCCAATGCCAGGTAGTCCAGGATATTCCGGGGGCTTTCTTTCATGGTTGACCCGATCACAGTCCCGTCTTCTGCGCACAGCCAGCTCTCTCCTTCATACCCGAACAGGCTGAACTCCAGGATGCTGCGGATATATTCTTCGAAATAATAGCCGGCCATGACGCCGATGATTTCCCCTTCGTAGTACACCGGCGCGTAAAACGCCATCTCCGGCCGGCCTGTAATCCGGGATTCCGGCACATAAGCAATGCCGGACTCGCCCTTCATGCCTGCCTGGAAATATTCCCGCTCGGAAAGGTAGGCCATGACACCGCGGCTGGTATAGTTGTCCCCGCTGGCATCGATATAGGAGAGCCGGTCAAAAACGGAGTTTTCTTCGTAATCGCGGATGACGGCGACATCTGCCCACGGAGAAGTGAGGCTCTCGCCGTAAAGATAGGCTGTAGAACGGATAAATCCGAGATTTTCCGCAAGCAAACTGTCCAGGGATTTCACTCCCTGGATGGTAAGCTCACTGATGAATTCCTCGTTTTGCTTCGTGATTCCCTTCCGGTTCTCAGATCGGAATGTCCCAAACGCAAATACAATGCACAGGGCAAACAATATGGCGAGAACCATCCGGGGGATAATTGTCCTGGTCAGTTTCATCTCACTTCTTCCGGGGGCGCTTCGGAATCGTTGATTACATGTCACGATTCAGCCGCAGCACAGAACGCTTTGCATTCCGGCAATGGTGGTGAATCGCGATTGTCGTTTATGCAGCCTCGCGGATCGCCTCATTGACAGCGACCGCCCATTCGGGGTCAAATGTAAATCCTTTTTCTTCCGCCGCTTCCTGATACAGGCTCTTCAGCTGGGCTACGTCAATCTGATGGAACGTGACACCCAGGTCTTCCAGTTCCTTTTCAATTGTTTCATTGGCTTCCACAAGCCGTTCCCGCTCCCACGCGACTCCCTGCTTTACGGCATCCATGAACGGAATGACCAGGTCTTCCGGTATCCTGTCCCATGCTTCATCCGACATGATCAGCAGGATATAGACAAATGCATGCTGCGTAAGCGTCACATGCTTCGTGTACTGATAGTAGCCGGAATTGAGACAATTGACCGTCGCATTCTCACAGGCATTGATCCTTCCGTCCTTCAGCGCGTCCAGCACCTCCGGATAAGGCATCCCGATCGGTTCCGCGCCGAACGCGGAAAATGCTGCCTGGTGGTATTTGTTCTCCATCGTACGGATGACGATGTCATCGAAGTCTTTCACAGATTCAATGGGGATCGTCGAAAATGTATTGCGGAACCCGGATTCCTCAAAACCGATCACATGCAGGCCCAGCGTTTCCGCTTTCCTGCGGATCAGGTCCCCCAGCATCCCGTCCACCGCAGCATGCGCTTCATCGGCATTCTCCCACAGGTAAGCCTGATCCAGGATGTTCATCTGCGGAATATAATTTGTAAGGACAGAATTCGCACAGGTTACGATATCCAGCTCGTTGTCCATCGCTTTCTCAACAAGCTCCCGCTCCCCTGTCTCGCTTCCTCCTACCACATCGATCCGGATTTTGCCGTCCGTCGCCTTCCTGACCAGTTCCGCGATCTTCTTCCCGCCCTCTACATAGGGGGATGTGTCCGGGTCTACGAAATACATGGTGAAGGAGATCTCCTGGTTTCCGGGATCCGCGTCCTCCAGGCCGCCAGCCTTGGGAGCACTGCCGCCTTGCGCATCAGTGCCGGCAGCCAGACGGTCTTCCCTTGCTTCCGTGCCGGAATCCAGACCATTCTCTCCGGCCTCTGTGCCGGCATCCAGGCTATCCTCTCCGGCATTCGTACGAGATTCTTGATCTTCCTCTCCCGCGTTCGTACCGGAAGTAAGGTCTTTCACTCCCGCATTCATACCGGAATCCTGATCTTGCGTTATGGCTTCCGTGGAGGCGGCAGCCTCCGGCTCCTGCGCAAGCCGCGCAGCGCCCTCCTCCTTCACGACACCCTCCCGGGGATCGTCGCTTCCCCCGCTCCCCGGAGCAGACCCGGCGCACCCGGCCGTCAAGATGATCAAAAGTGCAATCACGCACAGAAAAACTGTTTTTCTCATGGTATTTCATCCCGGAATCTACAATGTTACACAGCGCTCCATCCCTTCATGGTCCGATTCGCCGCTGCGCGAAACGGCACACTTTCGGCACGGATCGATTCAGGCAGGCCCCAAGGATGCATATAGATTCAGGCAATGGTCTGCTGATGCCTTATCATAAGTGATCTGTAGAAAAAAAGCAACCAACTCATTTAAACCTGTGGCAGAGCCTTCTAAG
>CAMORF010000143.1 GCA_946623485.1 uncultured Clostridia bacterium | reverse complement strand
AAGGTATCCCCGGATCAATTCCTGCAGATGCTCCGCAGGCCTTCTGCAAAAGCTTACTATCACTGTGTTTCGCCTGTCAGACAAATCAAGCTCCTCAGGAAAACACGAGAGGTATTTTACCTCACCAAACCGTTAAATAACAGTGAAACTTTTTTCGAATCAGTTGGTATTTTCCGAATCCAGTTCTGTCAGGCAGTTATCCGCAACATGCGTCGCATTGGTTCTCGGGTCGCATATATCCACTATCTACAATCTTTCACTGTAGGAGCCAATGCTGTCCGGAATCGGGATGAAGTCCACGATCTTATCCAGTATTCTCCTTCCCCATGGATGTGACATGCCGCAAATCGCATACTGATATCCTTTTGACCGCATTTCCTTCATTGCGGTGAGCACCAGCGCACATGCGATTCCGGCCCTTCGTTCTTTCGGGAGCACTCCGATCGGACCGATATAGTTTTTTGATGGAACATTACCTCCGATAAAGCCAAGCAGCTCATGATCCCGAACGGCAACGTAGCAGTCACCGCAATCCTGTCCTGCGCGCTGAACTCAATGGACTGTATCATCTTCATGTTCCTTTCTTCGTATTCATCTTCTCATAGCCCGAACACATTTACCAGCCTATTCGTCAGGAAAGCAGCTGTGACAGTCTGTGCAACTCAGACATATTATACAAGGTACAGTCTACATAATTATATACGAAGGATTCTCAGAAAGCCCACATAGTTATTCGCAATGACGGGTACAAATATCTATAAAAAAGGAGCTGTCCATATATCCCGAACAACCCCTCTTGTGTCAGCCCTCTGATCATTCCCAGAGATATCTCATACCAGCCGGTCAAGCCGCCTTGTCGTATCTACCGGATCATAGTACTGCATCTTATAGTAAGTAAACAGTGCCTTGTATTCTTCCTCCGCGCCAGGTTTCATATGCGCTTCCGCAGAGTGCTTGTCTGTAAAATAGTGTCCGGAAATGCGCTGCATGACGTAGATGCCGATGCTCGCGCAGTGGTCTGAGATCCGTTCCAGGGAATTGATGATCTCGAGGAAAGAGATCCCGGCCGGAACCCCGCAGGTTCCATCCTGCAGGCGGTCGATATGATGATTCTTCAAAAGCTCCTTCAGACCGTCGATCACCTCTTCCAGCGGCTGTACCCTTGCCGCGTCCGCCTCGGAGGTATTGATAAATGCGCTCACCGCCATGTCGAGGATCTTCCTTGTCGCATTTGAGATGCTTTCCAGCTCCCTGCGCCCCACATTGGTAAACGTAATGTTAGACTCGCTGTCAAACGCGCCGACATTCGCGATCTTAATGCACATGTCGCCGATCCGTTCCAGGTCTCCCACACAATGAAGAAGCTCATTGGAACGGCGGTTCTCCTGCTTGCTGATGGACTGGGCATTGATCTTCACCAGGTAAGCGCCGATCTGCGTCTCCGCCTTATCAAGGAAACGCTCATTCGACTGCATCTCCTCATACACCTTTTCATCCCAGTCAAGTGCCAGCCGCAGGGCGGTCTCCAGGTTTTCCTTCGCCGCGATGCCCATCTCATCCACCACCTTCTTACACTGATCCAGCGCAAGCGCAGGGGTATTGATAAAAAGCGGATCCAGGAGGCTGAGCGTGCTGGACTTGTCATTTTCTTCCCCGGAAGGAATGATCGTCTCCGCCATATGCGCAAGCAGCTTCGAAAACGGCATCAGCATCAGGCTCATCGCGATGTTAAACAGTGAATGGAAATTCGCGACGGAATCCCTTGTCACAGTTTTGTCCCAGAACGCGAATCCCACCAGTGCCTGGAACGAATAGATCACTACGAAGAAGATCAGGCCATTGATCAGGTTCATCATCAGGTCAACCAGGACCAGGCGCTTCGCATTCTTATCTGTCCCGATTGCCGCGATCATAACCGGAACCGTTTTTCCGATGTTCATGCCGATCACGATGGGGGCCGCCATACTGAACGTAATGACGCCGGTGGAGGACAACGCCTGCAGGAGGCCGACGGAGGCCGAGCTGGACTGGAGGATCGTCGTTACCGCGATGCCCACCAGAACAGCCAGGAACGGATTGCGGAACATCGTGAATACACGGATAAACGTCTCTGACTCCTTCAGCGGCGCAAGTGCCGCCTCCATGGTTGACATGCCCATGAACAGGATGCCGAAGCCGATGAAGATGCTCGTAATGCCCTTGGTCTTCTTCCGCTTGACAATCAGCAATGCAAATGCGCCCACCATCACGATTGCCGGCGCGATTGTGGATGGCTTCAGAAGGTCTGCCACGGAAGCAGCGCCTCCGTCTCCCGCAAGGCGCAGCAGCTGTGCCGTCATGGTGGTACCGATATTGGCACCCATCATAACGGGAATCGCCTGAATCAGCTTCATGATCCCGGCGTTGACGAAACCGACCAGCATGATCGTTGTCGCGCCGGAGCTTTGGATGACTGCCGTAACTGCCGTTCCAAGGGCAAATGCTTTCAGCCGGTTGTTTGTAAGTTTCTCAAGTGTCTGTTCCAGCCTGCCTCCGGCAATCTGCTGAAGAGATGAGGACAAAAGGCTCATTCCGTACAGGAACAGGCCGATTCCGCCCATCAGGGTCAGTATCATTGACAGCATCTTTTCTTTCTCCCTTGCATAGCCATACCCGGGGGCCGTACCGCCGGCCATACCGGTAATAAATGATAGAACTACAGCTCACATGTGCCGGCCATGAATGCCAGCCTGCAGCTCATATGTGCCCGGCCGGTAAAAGGCGTAGCCGGCATCGGCGCTGTATGCATCCTTCCGCAGACGCTGCACGCATCGACGTTTATGCATCTGATGCTGACGCTGCCGGCAGGGCTCAGATATTCCCAGCTTTTTCATGACGTCTCATTATATCATATCTTTCTGCAGTTGTAGGGATCCGGACATAAAGTTTTTGCTGCGGATGAGGCGCGCTTTCCACCGGCTTCATTTCCTCATCCAGAATCCGGTCTATGACAAAACGCCGGTCCTCGCCATCAGTCCCCATAAGCTCCACTTCTTCCCCTACGGAGAACTTGTTTTTTTGCGTGATTTCGATATATCGGCACCCATCGATCTGTATGATATCCCGGACACAGCCCAGGTAGGTGCAGGTTTTCTCGTAGGTGTTGCTGTCGTAGATCTGCGCTTCCGCGTCCGGCCTGCCATAGAAAAACCCGGTCGTGAACGGGCGGAACGTACAATCCCGGATCTGCTCGCGGTACCATTCCTGATTGGCCTCGTAAACCTCGCGCCCGGCAGCCAGGTCATCCAGCGCCTTCCGGTAGGTGCGGGCACAGGTCGCGACATAGAGCGCATTTTTCATCCGCCCCTCGATCTTCAGGCTGTCAATCCCCGCCCGGACCATGTCCGGGATGTGCTCGATCATGCAAAGATCCTTCGAGTTAAACAGATAGGTTCCCCGCTCATTTTCCAGCACAGGAAAGCGTTCTCCCGGCCGTGTCTCCTCTTCAATGGATGTCTCGATCTCCAGGTCTTCCTCCGTTGCCTCGATCTCCCGGCCCTCCCTTGGCGCAAGACGGTACTGCCACCTGCAGGGATGCGTGCAGGCTCCCTGATTCGCGTCCCGTCCGGTCAGGTAATTCGACAGCAGACAGCGTCCCGAATAGGAGATGCACATGGCGCCGTGCACAAAGGCTTCGATCTCCAGGCTGTCCGGAATCTTCGAACGGATCTGCGCAATCTCCTCCAGACTCAGCTCCCGCCCGCACACCACACGCTCCGCACCCAGATGATGCCAGAACAGAAAAGTCTCATAATTGACATTGTTTGCCTGGGTCGAAATATGCACAGGAATCTGCGGGCAGATCTGCCGGGCGCGCATGAAGATCCCGGGGTCAGCCACCAGCAGGGCATCCGGCGCTGCATCCGCGAGAAAAGAAAGATACGCATCCGCCTGGGCAAGATCCCTGTTATGCGCCAGGATATTAACCGTCACATAGACCTTTACGCCATGCGCATGCGCGTAGGCAATCCCTGCGCACATTTCCTCCTTGCTGAAGTTCCTTGCCTTTGCCCGAAGGGAAAATGCTTCTCCTCCGATGTATACCGCGTCCGCGCCATAATGCACGGCAACCTTCAATGTGCCCAGCCCGGAAGCCGGGAGCAGAAGTTCCGGCATCGTCCCCTGTCTATGCATCCAGTCACCTCCGTTTTGATACCGCTTCATGTTTGATACAACTCCAGTTTTATACAGGTCCGGCGTTGCTGTCATTCTCGATTGACCGTGCTGCAGTGTCAGGCAATACAATCCATCACGAAATGCACTCTATCATGAGCTCAATCCATCACGAAGCACAATCCGATCATGAAGCACAATCCGATCACGAAGCACAATCCGATCAGTGTAAAAGCATCGTAACCGCGGCGCCGTCACCGATCGGCACAATCGATGTGATCAGCCTCTCATCCTTTTTCAACGCGCGCAGATATTCCCGCATCCGCGTATGGATCGTCCGGTCTCTGTGCGCAAGCGCCGTGTGCGGCTCCAGGATCACCCCATCCTGCAGTACATTATCACTCACCAGGACGCCGCCCGGACAAAGGACACGAAGCACCTGCGGGAGAAATGCGATATACTGCGCCTTGGCGGCATCCATGAAGATAAAATCATATGCCTGGTCCGGCAATGCAGCGAGCGCATCTGCAGCATCCGCTTCCAAAAGGCTGATCCTTCCGCCCCATTCCGAGCGCTCAAATGCTCTGCGGGCCTTTCCGGCACGCAGAGCATCTTTTTCGATTGTCGTGATCTTCACTTGTTTTGGCGTAACCGAGGCCATCCACAGCGCCGAATACCCGGTCGCCGTGCCGACCTCCAGAATCCGGTCCGGCTTTTTCAGTTCAAGAAGAACCTGCAGGAACCGCTCCATCTCCTTGCGGATAATGGGAATTCCCGCTTCCTGCGCCTGAGCCCGGAGGCTGTCAAAATATTCATCCGGCTGTTCCATGGCATGCAGGAACACCCGCAGCCTTTCACTGTATATCATTTTAAAACCAATCGCTCAATTGATTGCCAGCCAATCGCCCTCTCAGAGCTGTCGATCGAGCACCTGTGCGATGTTCATCATTTTTGAACTGCACGCTCGCATGAAACTTCTGCGCAAGCTGCATCCGTTATTTCGTGACAGTTCCTGATGGATCGGCCAATCCTCAGGGAATGGCAGGCAGCGCTCAGGAAAGGATATCCTCCATGGAATCCAGATCCATATCCACCGATTCCATAATGCCAAGGCTCACCTGGCGCAGCAGCCTGCACATGACAAGCTCCGCGTTCAGATACCCGTCGATCAGCGGATCCCGGCGGAGCGCTTCCCGCTCATGGTACATTGCGACCTGGGCCTGTGCCGAGGCGCTGTCCTCTGAATTCTGGAACTCAAAATTCCTTCTTCGGAATTCATCCGCTTTCTTTCTTTTTGCCGGCTCCTGGTTCAGGCGCCGCTTGGCTTCCTCGAACTGCCGGCACTCTTCGCTGTCGCGGATTGCCTGTACCAGTTCTTCCAGCCTTCGTCTGACTTCCGTATCCATGTCACGCCTTTCCTGTCAGGCTTGCCCTCTGAATCACTTCCATCAGAACCATCGGGCAGTCTTCACCCCTCTTCCGTCAGTACCGCCGGAAGGCCTTCACACCTCAGCTATCAGCACCGTCCTACAGCCCTCACGCCTCTTCCGTCAGCACCATCGGACAGCCTTCACTCCTCTTCCATCAGGATCGGCAGAATCATCGGGCTTCTCTTCGTCCGCTTCCACAGAAACTCGCTCAGGTCATCCCGGATCGCATTTTTGATCCGGCTCCAATCCGTCCCGCGCTTGCCGAGCACGCTCTCCAATGCATCGTCTACCACATCGGCTGCCTCATCCAACAGCTCTTCAGACTCACGCACATAGACAAATCCTCTTGAGACAATGTCCGGGCCGGCTGTCACATGTCCGTCCTGATCAAGCGTCAGAACCACGATGATAATTCCATCCTCCGCCAGACGCTGCCGGTCCTTCAGCACAATATTCCCGACATCCCCGACACCAAGGCCGTCCACCAGGATTCCTCCGCTCGAAACATGTCCCGTCACCTGTGCAGATCCATCCCCGGCCTCTGAGATCTCGAGCACATCACCGCTCGAAATCATGAGAATATGCTCCGTGTCATATCCGAGGGTTCTGGCAATCTTTGCCTGTGCCCCCCTGTGCCGGTATTCCCCATGCACCGGGATCGCATATTTCGGCTTCACCAGGG
>CAMORF010000142.1 GCA_946623485.1 uncultured Clostridia bacterium | reverse complement strand
AAGTATTTCCCGGTGCAAGATCGGTTTTGATCTTACGCAGGAGCATGATGCATACAGGGATGATGTAGAGATCGGCGGCAAGCCAGGCTAAGGGGTCTGCAACGCTGATCGCGTTGAAGCCATATGCTGGCACAAAAAGGATGACAACTCCGGCGCGGGCAATCATCTCCATGACACCGGCGATTACCGCCCGGCCTGATCGTCCCAGTGCCTGCACGGTGATACGGAATATGTCAAGCGGTGCCAGAAGCGCAAAGAAGATGCCGCACCTGCGCAGGAGCAGCTGGGATGCATCGAGAATCTGTTCTTCGCTGGCAGACAGAAAGATCAGGCATGCAGTCCTGCCAAACAGTACAAGCAGTACCCCGATTCCAAATGCATATATGAGGCCTGCAATCAGGCTGATCTTTACCCCTTCCCGGATCCGTTTATAATCACCGGCGCCATAATTCTGGCTGCAGTATGTGGCGACTCCGGATGACAGCGCATCGAGGGGGCACATCGCAAACATATTGATTCTTCCTGCAACAGTCCGGGCTGAGGCATACATACTGCCCAGAGAGTTTGTGGCTGACTGAAGAACCATTCCGCCGATTCCCGTAATCGAGAACTGAAGTCCCATCGGAACGCCGATCAGAAGAAGGCGTCTGATTTGGCCGGTGCTTATCTTTCGTTCTTCCTTCCGGATATGCAGGATTTCATACTTTCGCCAGATCACAAGTACACAAAGCAATCCGCTGAAGGCCTGCGAGGCGACTGTTGCGATCGCTGCGCCGGCACATCCCCAATGAAGGACGACAACACAGAATAGATCGAGGACGATGTTCGCAACGGTGGAAACAGCCAGAATCAGAAAAGGAGTACGGCTGTCTCCCACGGAACGCAATATGCTGGCAGCAAGATTGTACAGAAGCGTAAACGGGATTCCGATAAAAATAACAAGGATATACGCACGTGCATCTTCCCAGATATTGTCCGGGACTGACAAAACCTTCAGGAGGCCTGTACAGAATACGGCGCACAGAACAGTGGTGATCACCGCAATCATGCCGGTCAGCAGGATGCTGTTGAACAGGAGAGAGCGCATCTCCCGGTATTCCTGAGCACCAAACCGCTGGGTTACCGGAACGCAGAACCCGGTACATGTCCCGATGCAGAATCCCAGGATCACAAATTGAACGCTTCCGGTGGAGCCTACGGCTGCCAGAGCGTCCGGACCCAGAAACCGCCCTACAATTGCGGCATCTGCGATGTTGTAAAACTGTTGGAGCAGGTTGCCGAGCAGGAGAGGAAGCGCAAAGCGCAGAATCAGGCTGATCGGGTTGCCTTTTGTCATATCATTCATAGATAATACCTCAGAAATCTTAAATCTGCTTATTCGAAATCAGTACCATATCATAAAACGGTTTTCCGGGCAAGGAAAGAAAATGAGCCATTATGTTTTTAAACAGCTACATTGCGCGGGCCGGCAGCTCATGTCATTGAGACGTTACATCAGGCAGAACGAGAAACTCCCGGTATTCCGGCATCAGAAGACCGAAATGGAAGGATCGAAAGAATATTGATATTCATTCCTGGAAAGTGTAAAATTATTCAGTGAAATAGAGACTATTGTTGCACAGATGGAACGTTTCGATGATATGGTGGGAGGTAGAATATGAGCAGCGCAACAATCACCCTGATCATTATTGGCGTTATGTGCGTCATGTACATTGTAGACAAGTTTCCGGTTGCGATTGTCACGCTGGCAGGCATGCTGGCGATGGTGTATGCAAATGTATTGCCATTCAAGGATGCGTTCGCCAACTTTGGAAGCACGCCGGTGCTGATCATCCGGTTTGGCGAATTAAAAAATGAAGCGATACGCAGGCTATATAATGTGAAACGGACATCGCCGTACCGGAACTTTGCGCCAAGAGTCGAAGACTATTATTATACCGGCAACGTGCTTTATTATTTCATCCTGGATGATATCTCAAAAGTGGAAAGTATAGAGGCACAGATCAAGGAGGCGCCCTGGGCGGATACGATCCGGATCCGTACCGAGGAAAGAGACGTGCCGGAGGGATATAAGTGCATCCGGATCTTTCCGGCGGAGGCTTCCAAGGAGCGCATGCTCGCCAAACTGCAGGAGATGATCGGCGCGACGGATACAGTGACGTTCGGAAGTGATCCGGGAAAATATGATATATTTGTAGAGAATGCAGATAAGGATCTGATGGTGAAGGAATTAAAGCATCGGTTTGAGAAGGTCAGCCTGAAGGGGTGGCGGAACATGCTTGCATGGCATTAACATGATGATTACAGCGCGAAGCGCAGAACGACCCGCAAGCGATTTTTGGCGGCCGAATCACATGATGCATCTGATCGATCATACAGGAGGTTACGATGAAGGTTCTGATCATATATTATACTCAGTCAGGAAATACGCAGGCGGTTGCCCGGCAGATTGCCAGGGGGGCAGAGAGCGCCGGGGCGGAAGTTACGATGCTCCGGCTGAAGCGGGCAACCTATGAGATGATGGAGGAATATGACCTGATCGGGTTTGGGTCGCCTACATGGAAGGCGGATACCCCGAACATGCATGCATTTATCGATAAGATGCCGCCCCAGAACGGGAAGCACTGCTTTGCCTTCAATACGCACGGGACGCTTCCTCATCTGTATTTTCCGATTGTCATTCCTAACCTGAAGTCGCACGGACTGCTGCCGATCGGATACAGGGGATGGTATGGAGATGTGAATATGCCAGGCATGCCGAAGCCGTATTATACCATGGGGCATCCGGATGAGCAGGATCTGGCAGAGGCTGAGGCGTTCGGACGGGAGATGGTGGAAAACAGCCGCCGGATCAGTGCCGGGGAGACGGATCTGATCTATCCGGAGCCTGAGATGAACGATAAAGTATTCGAGCAGGCAATGATCTGTTCCAATATGCTTCTATGTCCAACAAACCCGCAGGGCGCGTTTCTCCGCGATCCGGAAAAGTGCCGCTATCCGAAATGCCATGTCTGCATGGATAATTGTATGATGGGGTATATTGACCTGTCTAAGGATCCGCAGGTTTTCGGGAACCGGGGCGACCGTTGTGATGACTGCCATGAATGCTCCTACTGCTTCATGATCTGCCCGTTTGGCGCGATCTATACAGAGGACCCAAAACAATTTGAAAAGGATAAAGGCATCCGGCATAGGAACTTTGAAGTGATGCTGGACCGGGATGAAGCAGAGGGGACGTTCCGGCGGCATATTCCTGCCGATGAAGTGGGCTTCGACACACCATATATCTACTGGCATCCTCAGCGTCCGTACCTGAAGGTTCCGAAAGAAGAGAAGGAATACGGCGGGGAGAATCTCTGAGGACAATCCTTTTGACGCAGAGACCGGCCGGCATTTCCTGTGTCAATGGTGTGGATGCTTTATGGAGGAACAGTCATGGATATTGAGACTTTCATAACAGATATTATTCCGATCAGGGACAAGGAGCTTCGGGAAATCCTGAAAAGAGAATGCATTATAGAGAGCTATAAAAAGGGAAGCCGGATGAATGAACTGGGGGAGCCGGATCAGTATATCAGATTTCTGATTTCAGGGATTGTCCGGGGATATTTTCTCGGCTCGAGTGGTAAGGAAACAACATCCGGCTTTGCCTTCCGGCCAGGGGAATCGATTGCGGGAACCAGGCTGCTGGATGGCAGCGCGAATGAGATGGGGTGGGAGGTCGTGGAAGACTGTGAAGTGTTCTGCATTCCTGTTGAAACGATTTTAGCCCTCAGGACGCAGTTTCAGGAAATGAGTGACCTGCATGTCCTTGAATTGGCGAAGGCGGCATTGCATCATATGGACTGCAGAAAGATGCTTGTCCTGAAAACCGCGAAGGAAAGATACGAGTGGTTTCTGGTGCACTACCCTGGAATCATCGACCGCGTCAGCCATTCAGATGTTGCCTCCTTCCTGAATATGACTCCTGTTACTTTGAGCAGGATCAGGAATGGGAAGGAATAGCCGATCGCTTAAATCACATATCTTATTCTCCGATTTCGCAGGGCAGGATTCGGTTCCAAAGTAAGACAATCATGGCGCTGCCGGAGAATTGCCTTTGCGGAAGTCAGCCGGAGACATTCCGTAGGTTTTGCGGAAGATCTTCCGGAAATTGCCCAGGTTCCCATACCCCAGGTCTGACGCGATCTGCGAGACCGGACAGTCCGTGCTCCGAAGCATCCGGGAGGCTTCCCGCATCCGGATGGACTGGGTGATTTCCGTAAAGCTTTTTCCGGTACTGGATCGGAGTATTCTCTGGATATGACGCTCGCTGTAATTGAACAGCTGTGACAGCTCCGGAAGCGTAATCGAGGCGGCATGTTCCTGGATGTATTTCAACAGGAAGATGAGGTTCTCATTCTGGCTGCCTTGGGGATGCTCCGGGAAGACCAGGTCTTTTTCGTGGTTGCGAAGGAGCATGATAAAGAACTGATTCATCAGGCTGTTCTGCATCTGTGTGTGGAAGGAACGGTGGGAGCGTCCTTCCCGGATGGTTCTTGCGAGGATTTCCATCATCTCAAGGTCCCACGCTCCAGCGAAGAAAAGAAACGGGTGGGGATTATTGGAATAGAGTGTTCGGGTGAAGAATTCCGCAAGCACTGTATCCGTATCCCTGAGAATACCGAAGAAGACCTTTTCAAAGCTGCTGGTTCTGATCAGGATCTTCATGGCATTGGCTTCTGAGAAACAGCTCACTGCATGGCGCGTGCCGGGAGCGATGATGCAGACATTCCCTTTCTTCAGCTTCAGCTCCTGCTCCGCGATGTAAGTCGTGATGCTTCCCTCCAGGACGATCTGGATTACGATGAAATGATCGATATGCCAGATCGGGGGAAAATAGGAGATGTGAGGGTGGACGAGGGTGTCGGTATCTTTGTCAAAGAAAGCCTCCTCCTTGAGCAAAGAGGCACATTTGTGCAGGGTAAGGGAATCCGGATAGCGGTTTACCGCCTTCAGGATCTCCTGTTCATAATATGCATAGGGATGCGGAAGATGGTACGCAGGATCATTTGCCTGTGCGTAAAACGTGCGGAACATTTTTTCCAGCTCAAGCTGGTGGCTGGTTTTTCTGAATTCCTCGGAATGCGTTGTCATATCCATACCTTTAAATGTCGTAATACCGTCGCTTCATGTCATCATAATACCTGTTTCCGGGCAGAATGCAATGCTATGATAAAAATCAAACAAGGATACAGATGCTGAACGGATGAACAGAGAGAGTCGGGAATATGACAGGAAAAATGACAGCAGGACATGGGGACGCAGCTTTATCAGTATTATATTCATTTTGGAATCTGGTGTCTGGTAACACCTGCCTTTGCGCAGTTGTTCCAGGCACTTTTTTACGCTCCGCGGTTTGCCGATGAGTGAAGAGAAATGCATGGATCCGCAGGACAATCGTTTGCCGGAGGATCTGACAGGTTTCGGTTGTATCATACAAGAGAAGGAGGTTTCGATGAGTATCAGAAGTGACATCTACAGTAAGCTTACAGAAAGGGCTTCCCAGCTTTTCGGGAAGGATCCGTCCGCATTCTCCGAGGATACGAGGTTCGTAGAGGATCTGAATGCGAAGTCTACCCAGTACTCTCAGATCACCACGTTCCTGGAGGATGAATTCGATACGGAGATTCCGTTCATGTCGTTCCGCCGCCAGGCTACCTTTAGAGACGCGGTGAACTATGTCCTGACGGAATGCCTGGGAGAGGATCCGGAGGAGGCCGGGGAAGCACCTTCCGCCCCTGCCGCGGCTCCCGCTGTAAAAGCGCCTGCAACAGGCCTTCGTGCGGAGATCCTGAATAAGCTGATTGAGCGTGCCAGCGGCCTGTTCGGAAAGTCGAAGGACATGCTTTCCGAGGCGACCAGGTTTGTGGAGGATTGCAACGCGAAGTCCACGCAGTACTCACAGATTACCACATTCCTTGAGGATGAATTCGATACGGAGATTCCCTTTATGTCCTTCCGCCGCCAGCCTACCTTCGGGGATGCGGTGAATTATGTCCTGACCGAATGCCTCGGAGAGGAACTTGACGCGGATGACAGCGGGGCGTCCCCTGCAGCTTCTGCTCCTGCGGCTGCATCAGCGCCGGCACCTTCTCCTGCGCCGGCAGCAACTCCGGCGGCAGATGCCGGATCCGCGAAATCAGACCATGATGATGAGCTTGCGCTGCGTGAGCGCTTTACGCTGAAGGAAACCTTCCAGGGAGAAGAACTGGAAGCAGTCTACATGGTGGCAAGAAAACCGGTGGCGGTGGA
>CAMORF010000141.1 GCA_946623485.1 uncultured Clostridia bacterium | reverse complement strand
TTCCCAGCTTCTTTCCGTAAAGCTCAAACCCGATTCCGTAATCAACAAAGGGATGATTCTCATCCAGAGGCCCGAAGGTGACATTCTTGACATCCGGGACATCATAGATATCACATGCCTCGGAGGTATGCTCCCCCTTCATCAGGCCTGCCGCGCTCAGCGTAATCTTCCTTGCCGCAGCGATCATCAGGCCGATGGTAAATTCCGCGACGGCAACACGGTTGCGTCCCGGCGTATAGGAAAGCTGGAGTCCTGCGTCAGCGATCGCGCCATAATCAACCGTCGCAGGCGTTCCCTTCGCGACGCCCAGAAACTTCATGCCAGCCTCAGCCCATGCCTTGATGGTATCCGCCCCGGCATACTCATCTCCGAGCACGACCAGCTCGTTGCCCATGCACTCTTCCCGGGTCATCTCTTCCGTAACATGGCCCTTACCATGCTTGAGTTCTCCGCAGACCGTAACATCACAATACTCTTTGATAAAGCTCAGCTTGTCTTCCGGGATCGGGGTACACAGTGCCATCTTTTTCTTGTCCATGATCATTTCCTCCTCGATAAACGCATTCTGTTTAATAAGCCTTTTCCAGGATCGCGATGACATCTTCCTTCGTCACGCCCTGGCGCGGATTAAAGCCAAGCACCGGCTCCTTCAGGACATCCTCCGCGAGCATGTCAAAGTCCTTCTTCTCAATTCCCTGTTCTGACAGTGTCCGGATCTTCAGCCTCCGGATCAGCTCCAGCAGCGCGTCCGCAAGAAGCAGCCGGTCCTTCTCCAGGTTTCCTGTCGTCTCAAGGCCGATCGCCTGCGCAAGCTCAGCCATCTGCTGCGGTACGGCTTCTGAATTATAAGCCATGACATAAGGCAGCACGCATGCATTGGCCATCCCATGGGCCAGCCCGAAATGAGCGCTCAGGGTGTGGGCAATCGCATGGACGAATCCCAGGTTCGCGTTGGAAAATCCGAATCCCGTAATGATGCAGCCAAGCATCATCTGCTCCCTCGCTTCCATGTCATTTCCATCCGCAACCACGCGCTCGATGTTCTGATACAGCACCTGAAGGCCTTTCAGGGAATTGTACTTTGTCAGCGGAGTCGCCATATTGGAGATATAGCTCTCTACCGCGTGTGTGATGGCATCCATTCCCGTGGCAGCCGTCACGCCGGCCGGGGCAGTCCTGGTAAATTCCGGATCGGCAATCACATCGGAGGGCGTGATCTTGTCATCAATCACCACATACTTAACCACCTTCTGGGTATCAATCAGCGCGCTGACATTGGTAATCTCACTGGACGTCCCGGCTGTCGTCGGAACCGCGATCAGCGGAAGGCAGGGATTCTTCACCAGGTTCATGCCGCCGTACTCCCCGATGGTGCCGGGATTGGTCATCAGGACATTGACCGCCTTGGCTGTGTCAATGCTGCTTCCGCCGCCGACCGCGACAAAACCATCCACCTGCGCTTCCTTCGCGATGGCAGCTGCCGACTCTACCACCTCATTGGTCGGATTCGGAATGACAGAGTCGAAAATCACATAAGGCACCTGTGCCTTCTGAATCTGGGCAAGCACTTTTTCAGCAATGCCCGCCGCCTTCACGCCTGCGTCATAGATGACCATAACCTTCTTCAAACCATGCTTCCGGATCAGATCCGGAAGAACGTCCGCCGCGCCAACACCAAATTCAAGGTTGCTCTTTACAAAAAAATGATAACTCATCCTGTCCTCCCTGGGCGTATTCCAGTCTTAGAATCTGCAATCTGATCAAATAGTACCCCATGCGAAGAGGTTGCTCAAACATTCTTTTTCCTATTTAAAACGGAAATGAACCAATCCCATCATTCATCTTTGGAAAAATGCTGCCAGGCGATCATGGCCCCGGCGCTGATGGTCATGCCGATGGCACTGATGATATAGACGCCTGTTGTTGTCGTTTTGCCAAAGACCTGTGCCGCTGCGGTGTTCAGCAAAACCGGTGACAGGAGCTGGCCTGCGTTCATGGCCGTCGTCATCGTCGCCGCCGCAAGCGCGGTGGCAACCGGGGCTACGTGGTTGGACAGGTAGGTGGAGGCGGTCGGGATAAACACTCCCTGTGACATCCCGCACAGCACGGAGCTGACCATCAGCAGGGCATAATTGCCCGGGAACAGTGTCAGGAGAACAGCCCCGGCAGAAAAGCTCAGCATCGCGGCTGCCGGTGTGTATTTTTTCAGCTTTGCGGTGATCAGGCCCAGCAGGATTCCCGCCAGGATCTGGACGCCGGAAAAAATGCCGGTCAGGGTGCCTGAAACAGAGGAGTTGCCTGCCAGCGCGCCGGACAGGTGCATCGCGATATTGGTGGTATAGGTGATCAGGAAGACATTTTCCAGCAGCGCAAACAGATCCATGATCAGCACCTTGCCGTTGAGCCTGATCTTCTCTGTCTTCGTTTCCTTCGCCACGCCCGTTTCCGGCAGGCAGGTGATCAGCACAATCATGGAAACAAAACCGATCAGGTTGATAAAGTAGGAATTCCGGAAATCCCCTCTTCCCAGGAAGCCTGCGCATACGGTTGTCACTACCATGCCTGCGCCAACGCTGGCCGCCTGGATGCCCATGGCCTTCACACGCGCCTCTCCCTCAAAGAATTCCGCGACCACTGCCATATTCATCGTGGTCGCGATTCCCAGGCTGATTCCGTAGACAGTCCTCGACACCAGCAAAAGGGGAAAGCTGTCATACAAAAGCGGAAGGAGTCCTGTTACGCCGGCGACAAATCCCGCAAACACCAGCAATTGTTTCTTCGTGATCTTCAGCACCAGCCATCCGGAAATGAGCGCAACCACCAGGGAAAACAGGCCCGGAGCCGTGATCAGCATCTGCACAAGGCTGACATTGACATCCGGATAATGTTCCTGGATCTGCCCCAGCACCGGGGATACGCTGAACTGCAGCCCCTGCATAAAGGAAATGGCGGCAATCGCGAGATATAATCTGAATTTGTTGTACTGCTTCATGGAATGATCTATCCTTTCCGGCCGCCGGCTGCGGCAAATCATGTTATTATGTTATGATAGTAAAAAAAGAAAGGCTGAAACCTATGGCTGCACTGAATCTCACCCTTCGCCAGCGCAAATTACTGCATACCGTACAAAGCAGGAACCGTATGATCACCGGTCAGGAGTTGGGAGCCATGCTGAATACGACTCCCCGCACCATCCGCAGTGATGTGGTGACCATCAACCATGAGCTGGAGCCTTACCACGCACGCATCGACTCCATCCGCAGCAAGGGCTACTTCTTTACGGCAGAGGATCCCGGAATAATCCGGGAGATCAATCGCATTGAAACCGCTTTTTTCACCCGGGAAGACCGGATCCGGGCACTGGCACTGAAGCTTTGCATCGCCGATGAGCCCCTCAACACCTATGACCTGGAGGACGAGATGTTCGTCAGCCACACCACGCTGGAGAAGGACATCCGCCAGCTGCGCCTCCGCTACATGATGAATGGTCCCTGCATCCGCCTTGTTTCGGAGCACAATACCATCTCCTTCGAACAGGATGAAGAGAAAAGAAGATCGCTTCTGATTGACCTGTTCATGGAACACTGGAATTATAACGGACGCGGCAACGCTGTGTACGAAATGTCGTTTCTGGGCACGGAGCTTCTGGATCAGATCATCGATGTCATCCCACAGCATCTGAACCGGCATGGCATCCTCATGGAAGACGCCAACATCGTAGAGCTGAACCTGGCATGTACCATCATGTACCGGCGCATCACCTCAGGCCATCTGCTTCCGGAAACGGAATCCATCCGGCACGAGGACGCTGACGCAGATCAGGCGTCCCGGGAACTGTTGGATCATCTGGAAGCCATGCTCGGCTTCCAGGTCCCGCCCCATGAACGCGACCGTATCTACCTGCTGATCGCTTCCGGCCATATCATGGACGCAGGAAAGCTTTCCTTTGATACGGCCGGCAGGGAATTCTCACCGGAAGTGCTCCGCCTGGCAGATGCCTACCTCGGCGCCATACGGGATACGTACGGCCTTGATTTCACCAAAGATGAGGACTTCTATATCACCCTACTCCAGGATATCCGCTACCTGCTGAACCCGGTTCACCACCTTGTCTCTCAGAGCAGGCCGGAGCAGGTGAAGCAGCATCTTCCCGTAGAGACGGAGCTGGCCTGGCTTCTCGATGAGATCTGGCTCCGGGAAGAAGGCTGCCACCTGTCAGAGTGGGAGCTATTGCATATCGCCCACTGCACCGGCGGCGCGCTGGAGTTCTTTTTGCATCATCATCCGGAATACAAACCCCGCACTGCCATCTTCTGCCACCAGCATATGTCCATTGCCTGGGCGATCAAGCGCCGGATTCTGGGTGCCTTTGACAATTACCTGAATGTCACCGCGCTTCTTCCGGTCAACGCAAAAAGCTTTTATGATTTCGAAAACACCGACCTGGTTCTTTCAACCGTCCATAAAACCATTACCAGTCTGCCCGGAACCGATGTCGTTGAAATCTCTCCTTATGTGACACCTTCTGACATCCGCAGCATAGAAGCATACATCCAGGAAAATATCACCCTTCGCTTCTATCCCCGGATGCCGTCCCCCGCCGTGCTCCTTGACGATGCCCTCTGGAAGGAAAACTGCGAATTCTCCACGGTGTTTTCCGCCGTGGAACAGTTGTCGTCTGTGCTCGTAGAAGCCGGAGCGGTCGGTCCCGCATACATGCAGGCGCTCCTTCACCGAGAATCCCTGTGCAGCAATGCCATCCAGTCAGGGGCACTGTTCCAGTTTGCCCTCACACCGGCAGTCCAAAGCCGCCTTTGTGTCGCTGTATTAAAGCACAGGATGACGTGGAAGAACTGCAGAATCCGCATGATACTCACCGCATGCTTCCGTCCCCAGGACAGACCTTGGATCTTCCGGATCAAAAGCGCCATTTCCCGGATGAACCGCCTGGAAGACATCGGCAGCCTCCGCACCGTGAAAGAGCTGGAGGCAAAGCTGCGGACTTATCTGTAAATCCCTGGTCTGCAGTTCCTGGATCTGTAAATCCCTGAACTGCAGCCTTTGGGTCTGTCCCCCCCATTCCTAAAGGTACCTGAATGGCAGAGGCGGCTCAACCCTTCTTTTTCCTTTTCTATGCGGAAGCCCTCCGGAACATTCGGCGCGGATCAGCAATAACTTAGGAGCTGCTTCCAAACGCTTGCAAGAAAACCCTGTTCCAGGCAGAACAGGGTTTTCTTGCACATGATCCGGATCAGGACCACTTCGGCTGATATGCCATATACTCTTTCTTCTTTTCGGCAAGGAATTCCTTCTTCTCCTGCAGGATCGGAATGCAGATGCGCATCATCTCGCCGATCTCAGCGTGATGCTCATTCAGCCCTGCCAAGGTGTTGCGTGCACGCTTTTCCTGCTCCTTCGGGAAATTGACCTTCAGCTTTCCATTCTCAAGCGTGATCTTGCCATGGATGCCGCAGACAGGACAGGTCACCGTATCCGTGCCGTTCACCATGAGAAGGTTCAGATGGCAGACCGGGCAGGTTCCTTCTTTTCCAAACCAGGTCGTCTCTTCATAGGGGACGCCCAGGTTATTCGCAAGATTCTCTCCCATCGCAAACATGTCATCCATCATCGGCTGATCCAGGAACGGGCTGGTCTTGCGGCCCTGGTCATTGGCATTGATCTGGCCCACGACTTTCATCGCCTGGGAGCAGCTGAACAGATGCATCATCGGAAGCCCCAGACAGGTCCAGTCTTCTGTCCATGCGCCGCCGACCGCGACATAGCTGCAGTAACGATCCTTGAAATATCTTTCATCCAGAAGCGGGCGCCCGTCCTCTTTGCGCTGATTCTGCTCATCGATCATGGAAGCCCTGTCGTGGGCTGCGCCGAAGCGGTCGAGGAAATTCTTCAGCTGCCCGACGATGCCGACGGAATAGACCGGAGCGGAGATGACAATGCCATCGGCGTCCAGCACCTTCTCCTCCAACTTCAGATAATCATCCTTTAAGATACATTTGATCTTTCCGTCCGGTGCCTTGCTGCAGGCGCCGCAGCCGCGGCACTGCCCAATGTTCATCGTGACCGTATTGATAAACTCAACTTCAATCTCTTTTCCGGAAGCCTTTGCCGCAGCTTCCACGCCCATCAATACCTGCTTGCAGTAGATATCACTGCGTTCATTTTTTCTGCCCATCGAGATGCCAAGTACTTTCATCGTTTTCCTCCTGTTTACCTGTACAAAACGCATTTCACCAAAAACACATTCCACTACAAAGCGCTTTCCACTACAAAGCGCTTTCCAC
>CAMORF010000140.1 GCA_946623485.1 uncultured Clostridia bacterium | reverse complement strand
AAAGATCTGCCTTCGCCGCAGTATTCCATGTTCCTTCTGTTGATCCTTTCATCACACAGCGCACCGTGACTCTGGTCGCGCCGCCGATGGTGCAGGTAAACAGGGTCAGATCCCAGTCATCCGGATCTTTCATCTCCTCCACATCGGTGGGCTGGAGGATGGTGACCTCGGAAACCTCGTAGTCAAACCGGTCTCCGTATACGTCGGTAAATGTGACTTTGTCGCCGGGCTGCAGGTTTTTGATCTGTCCGAAATGCCGGTCGTAATTGTGTGCGCAGATGATCATGTCGCGGGCGTACGCAGTTCCTACAAACCGGTTCGGAGCGATCTTCAGGTTCGGGTAGCTCCAGGTGTCCATGACCGGGAGCGTTCTGTCGATTGCGGGGATGTGGAGGAATCCTACGTAAGTATTCCCGTCCACCTCAACCGTCGGCATCGTCATCTCCGGATGGACTTCGTAAATGGGAGCCTGCGCTGCGGCTTCTCCTCTTGCGGATCCGTTTTCCGTGCCTGCAGCTGAACTTGCTCCTGCCCGGCCGCCATCCGTTCCTCCTGCAGAGCCTGCCGCAGCTCCGCTTTGGGCTGCCGCTGTCCGTCCGGAAGATCCCATGTTGTGGCTCTTGTAATACTCCTCAGCCGGAACCGTTCCGATCTTGCCGTCGCCGTCCGCATCGATGCCGAGCATTTCCTCCATGCCATGGAGGTCTGCCAGAGCTGACTTTCCGGCCTCATAATCATCCTTATAATTGTTGATGGTCAGTATGAGCGCCGCAGCGGCAGCCGCGAATCCCAGGATCAGAAACACTGCCCCGAACCGTCTCTTCCGGCTGCCCCGAAGCTCCAGGTCTTCACTGGTAAGCCCGGCCTCGTCCATCGCGAAATAATCATCCATCATTTCTTTCTTTCAGGTCTTTCTTTCCGCTGATCCGCAGAACCAGGCCGAGCAGCACCATCGCTGCCGCGATTCCGGAAAGAAGCCAGACGGGCCACCACAACTGCCCGGTCTGCGGGAGCCTTGCGGCGGACAGAACCGATCCGGTATCGCCTTCCCGGTAGCTTCCCTTGACGCCTTGCTCATTCCGGGTCCTGTTCTTTCCTTTGACGCCCCGTTCTCTGGATGAGCCCTTGACGCCGCTGTTGCCGGGGCCGCTGTCGGTGCTGGTTCCGGGGCCGTCCACGGTGCCCGGCGTATTATTGCCATCGCGGGAGACACCCTGCACGCCAGAAGGTGGCATTGTGTTCGTGATCGTCACTGCCTTTCCGTCAGCGGTTGTTTCCGATACCTGGGAAACGCTGTACCCCTCCGGAATATTGCTTTCAGCCACGAGCCACTCACCCTCGGCCAACCCCGTCCAGGTAAATGACCATCCGTTTTGTGTGCTGAGTTCCTGGGTGTCCACAATATTGCCCTGGGCATCGAGGAGATTCACCGTGATGGACTCCGGCCTGCGCTCACTCACACCTGCCGCGTCATCACCGGACCACGCCTTCCGCACGGACACACTAACCGTCTCGGACTCTGATTCTTTTTCCGACTCTTTCTCGGATTCAGACTCTGATTCCCTTGTCGGAATGATTGTCACTTTAGTTTTCGCATCGACAGCTACATCATAGATCCAGGATGCCTGGTCGTCTGAAAGCTGCGGAATCGTCAGGAAGGAAGGAGTTACCTCGACCGACTTGTACGCAGTGCCCTCATAGCTTCCCAGCATCAGGTACAGTCCCTGGCTCACGCCCCCGAAGGCAGCGATCCCGGACGCATCCGTAACGGCGGTATAGGTCTCAAAAGTATTTGCGCCGCTCGCCGCATCTCCCAGGACATGCGATTTTACATTTTCCGCGCCCTGCGCCCAATCACTGGAATTGATCCCCTTCGGGTTCAGGTTCATCTCCACCACGCCGTCATACTTCAGGAAGGAGTCCGTAAAGGAAAAGCTGATGTCCTTTCCTTCTTCACAACTTACATCCGCCGCCTTATACAGCGTGAACCTCAATCCGCTGATTGCAGCGCCGCTCTCCTTATCCGCCGCATGCACTGTCAGCGAAGCGGCCCGCGATCCATCCATCGCGGGATACGCGCCGGCAATGCCGGCACACGCAAGCACAAGCAGCATGGCAAATGCCGCTGCAATCCATCTTTTCTGCATTTTCCGGATCCTATCTCTCTTCATAACAGGTTCCCTTCGTCTATTCTTTCCTGATTCCTACGCTTCTTGCCACTTACCCTTGGCTGTAGCTTGATAAAATACTGTACTTCCGTGTCACTTTTGTGTTTTCTTTATGGTTCTCTGCTGTTCTTATCTCTATGCTTCTCTACCGTTCTCTGCTTTATGGTTCTCTACTGCTTTCCGGCACTCTGTTTCTTCTTGCCTTTTCTTTTTCCTGCGGAAACGCCTTTCTTCCCACCGGAAGCTGCGCCCTTTCCACCTTGTGCCTGGTTTTCCTTCGGCCTGCGGTCCGGATGCCTGGTGTAGTAGTATTCCATGCTGAAGGCTTTTTCCTTCTCATGGCGTTCCAGTGTCACGTTGCGGTACGCACGCACATTCCTGCTCTTCCTGTGGGAGGACATCAGCATCCAGATCAGGTAGAACGCCGCAATGATTCCGATTACAACCGGAAGCACATGAAGCGGTTCAATCTGTGTCGCGTCCGAGGTCACACGAACCTCTCCCGCATCCGGGTTATCAATTCTGTGTCCGCGCACCAGCATACGGTGTGAGTTAATGCCGTATGGCGTACATGTAACCATTGTCAGCAGATCCTTATCCGGATCAATCGCAAGCTCCGTCAGTTCATTGGGCAGGACAATCCGGATCTGGTCGATCTCATAAGTCAGCGTCTCGTCCAGGACCGTAATCTGTACGATATCCCCTTCCGTGAGCTGGTCTAAGTCGGTAAACAACTTTGCACTCGGCAGGCCTCTGTGCCCGGAGATGACACAATGGGTTCCCTCTCCGCCGACAGGAAGCGAGGTTCCTTCTATATGCCCGACCGCAATCTGGAGGACTGCTTCGTCTGTGCCATGATAAATCGGAAGCGACACATTGATCTTCGGGATATCGACATACCCCATGATGCCGGTGCCATCCACATCGAGGATTGAGTTGTAAACCTCCCGCTCCTCATCCTTCATGTTAAAGCGGCCATCGCCCTTTTCAAGCAATGTCTTATTATAGGCGCGGGCGTCCTCGATCATCTTCTCATACGCTGCGTCATCAATCTGGGAGACCTTCTCAGCGTATCCTGCAATCGCCCTGGACTGATGAAAGCTGTTCCACCAGTCGGCAAATGTCGGGTAGACCAGCAGGCCGGCACCAGCCAGCAGTATCCCGAGAAGAAGCAGGGTGGACCAATGCTTTTTCAACCACATCAGCTTCGTACCATTTCCGTCATATACCTGCACGCAACCGTGCGTTCAACATCCTTCTCACACTTACATACAACCGTGGGACTGCGCTCATACGGTCTCCCCCACAAGCTCACTCGCCCATGGGACCACAGTTTTGCGGCCAACGGCCCGCTCCCACACGCTCACTCGGCCATGGACTGCAGTCTTGCGGGCAACTGCTATGCAAACCGCACCCACTCGAACATCTCCCAATCACTCCATCCAGGGGCCGTCGATATCCTGCTCCTTGTACTTCGGTTCCCTGCTTTTCATGTATCGGAAAGGCCACAGGCAGATCACCGCGCTTGCCGCTATGATCAGAAATGCCCATGCGGTATGCCGGTACATGGATGCGAGCATTCCCAGGATTCCTGAAATGAACACGGCTTTTGCCATGATCCGGTCTGCCGCGACGATGACTTCCTGATCGGAATTGTCCCCCTTCAGCACAACTTCCGGATCATACGGCATCACGCTCTCCATCCCCATGCCAGGCGTTCCCAGCGCATTCATCATCGCCTCATACGGAACATCTACGCTGATGCCAACAGTCTTGTTGTCGATGGAAATGATCCTGCTGATCGATGCCTGGTTCCTGTCATTCAGATAAGCAATGACATCTCCAGGTTCATAAGGATTCTTCTCCTTCAGCAGAATCAGCGCTCCCTCTGATGCCGTCGGCGCCATGTCCGAATCCCCGGCCAGTTCCACATAATAATCACCGATCTTCGGGAGAACGTCTCGCTGCGACCGGAGCATCGCAATCAACGCAATCGCGATGATGGAAACCACAAGGATAATCCCCGCGCAAACCCTGATTATGATCTCAACAACTTTCATACCGTCTTCTCGATGTCACATTCCGTCAAAAGATCCGGTTAGACAATCATTCCGGAATGCTCAAAATGCCAAGAATCCCTAAAAGGGTACACTTCTCCTATATATACGGCTACATTATAGCGCAGAATCAATCGAAAAGATATGTTAATTATGTCACAATTGGATTTTTCAGCAGATTACACAAGAATACGAAAAGAAAAACGATTAAACACCCGTTCTTTAAGAAATATTTCCAAATGTTAGAAATGTAAAACCACAAAATGCGCTTTCTTGTTTTATCTCTGCACCGTACTAAAGTATTACAAATCGCGTTGTATTGTCTGACAGTTTACATCAACGCTTCGCAGCGGAGCAGACTCCGGCACAAAGCGTTCGAAGATGCTGAGGCCACCTTCACGGTCAACCGTCTTCATCTCACCCGGATTCCGGATCACCCAATTCACCTGCTTCACCCCCAGCCGATGGCTGAGCCTGATAAAGACGTTCCTCCGATCCTTGAACTTGCTGGCAATAAAGTCCGGCTTTGACAGGAGGTCCGGAGCCACGCTCCACATCCCCAGTGTCATCAGATGCCCCCACTTCCGCACAGCCTCCTTGCTTTTCATGAAGTTCTCCGTCAGCTGTCCCCTGATCACATCCGGGCGGTGGCATCGGAACCAGAATACAACCCTGGGATCAAAGCTTTCGATGCAATAATTCAACTCCGGATATCTGTCAACCGTCTCCATGACACGACGGCATAATTCACTGACATTTCCTTCGGATTTCAATTCAATAATTAAAGGAAGATGAGCCTTGTCATCGCGCTTCTTTTCACCATGAATCTTCACATCCGGTGTCCCACCAGTCCGCTTCACGAGCGCCTGGTCGCTGGTATACAGATCCAGCACCTCCTCCAAAAGCGGAATCCGGGCTGATGTTCCAAGCAGGCGAAGCCGGGAGATCTCCTCCCAGGACATTTCCTCAATAACACGGCAAACGCCTGTCATACGATAAACGTTTGAATCATGAAATACTGCCAGCTTTCCGTCCGCAGTCACATGGACATCCAATTCCGATCCAAAGCCATGACGGGCTGCTGTACGAAATGCGTTCAGGCTATTCTCCGGAATGATCTTCTTTCCTTCCGCTTTCCACTGCTCGATGTCTTCGATCCAGTAAGGGCGGTCGGAATACAGTTTCACCTTTCTGGATGCCGAACGCGGCTGATGAAATAAGCCTCTGTGCGCATACCGAAACCCCTGCAGGTTCTCCCAGCTGTTGTTTTTTATACTTCTCGTTTTTTTCTCTCTCATGGTCATGCCTTGTGCCAGCCTCTTCCACAATTTTTTGAACGACAGTCTTTTGTTATAAACGACAGTCTATTGGCATTTTCAACTGTCGCACCTTGGCGCGCAACGAATCAAATCAGACTGTTCCGGATGTTCCTGATTTGTCTTTCACAATGATCCTCATGGCGTTCAGAATACACAGGATCAGAACTCCGACATCTCCGAAGATCGCCATCCACATATTCGCGAAGCCCAGCACACTCATGATCAGGATCGCAACTTTGACGGCGATCGCAAATATGATATTGGTGCGGATGATTCTCATGGTCTTGCGTGCAATTCCGATCGTCCTTGCAATTTTCCTCACATCGTCATCCATCAATACGACATCCGCAGCCTCAATCGCGGCATCTGACCCGATCAGTCCCATCGCGATGCCGACATCGGATCTCATCAATACCGGTGCGTCATTGATTCCGTCTCCTGCAAATGCAACTGCGCCTTTTCCACCCTCTTCTGCGATGATCTTTTCAATCATCTCGACCTTGCCTGCCGGAAGCAGCCCTGCATAGACTTTGTCCACTCCGGCTTCCCGTGCGATACTTTGCGCCGCGCTTTCATGATCTCCGGTCAGCATCACAGTTTGCCTGACGCCTGCTGCCTTCAGGCTTCTCACCGCTTCCGGAACGCCCTCTTTCAGCGTGTCGGCAATGACAATCTTTCCTGAAAATGATCCATCGCATGCTACATATACCACGGTTCCGCCCTGTGAATCCGTCCGGGCGCAGTGAGGAAGCCCAGGTTCATTATCAGAAAGCTCCGATTCATCCTCCGGAAGTTCAATT
>CAMORF010000139.1 GCA_946623485.1 uncultured Clostridia bacterium | reverse complement strand
TCTTCGAGGCTAGGCGAGTTACGGTTCGTCTCCGCTGATGCGGAGACGAACCTATGGTTTGACTTGCATCGGATGAAACGTTAAGATGATGGTCACAGGATAAACGGTCACAGGATAAATGACCACAGAATGAATGACCATATCGATAAGTGTATATGAACCGATTTGATTCGTTTGAGAAGTGGATAGAGATCAGGAGTAGACAGTGCCATGTCTGATGAACAGAAAAAGAAGAGCCTGGTGCGGCGGGGAGTTGACTGCTTGTTCCAGCTTGGGCTGAAGCATACATTATATGTGATTGCAACCGGTGAGTACCGGAAGGATGAGGATGACGTTTTTACCGTGGCTGAGTCCCGGACCTGGGAAGGGCTGACAGACCGGAAGGACGTCGTGATGTCGTCATCGGTTCATTCCATTTACGATGGATGGATCCAGGAAAATGAAACTTACCGTTATGCCAGCCTTACCCGGAATCCGATGTTTTCCGTCGTGGTTCCTGTTTACAATGTGGAGGACAGCCTGCTGTCTGCCTGCATAGAGTCTGTCCGTGACCAGAGCTACCCGAACTGGGAGCTGATCCTGGTGGATGACTGTTCTTCGTGGGAATCGGTGCGCACGACGCTTCGGCGCTACGAAGAAGACAGGCGGATCAAGGTCATTTACCGGAAAGAAAATGGAAACATCTCCCGCGCGACGAATGATGGACTCGCAGCCGCGAAGGGGGATTTCATCGCGTTTGCCGACTGCGATGACGTCCTGGCGCCAAACGCGCTGTATGAGATGGCCGTCGTGCTCAATGAGCATCCGGAGTATGATTTCATATACAGTGATGAGGATAAGCTTTCAGAGGACGGCACGCTGAGGCACGACCCATTCTTCAAGCCGGACTGGTCGCCGGATACATTTTTCTCCATGATGTACACCAACCATCTGGCGGTATACCGTGCGGAGCTGGTGAAAAAGACCGGCGGACTGCGTCCGGAGTTTGACGGGGCGCAGGATTATGATTTTACGCTCCGCTTCCTGGAGCTTACGGACAATTCCAGGGTCGGGCATATCCCGAAGGTGCTGTATTACTGGCGTGAGCGGAAGGAATCCGCCGCGACGGGAGCCGAGGCGAAGCCGTATGCTTTGATTGCAAATGAGCGTGCGAAGGCGGAGGCACTTTTGCGCAGGGGAATCAGCGCAAAGACGGAATTTGTTGAGAAGATGAACCAGTATCGTGTCGTTTATGATTGTATCGGCACGCCGCTGGTGAGCATTGTCATTCCCTCCAAGGACAATGTGCAGATCCTGACGCAGTGCATACGGTCCATCCGGCGGCATACGGATTATCCGAATTATGAGATCATCCTGGTTGATAACGGCAGCAGCAGCGAGAACCGGGAAAAGATTACGCGCCTTACGGAGAAATACGGTGTCCGTTACCATTACGAGAAAATGGAATTTAACTTCTCGCGGATGTGCAACATCGGGGCCGGGCTGGCGAGGGGAGAGTATATTCTGCTCTTGAATGATGATATTGAGGTGACGCAGGATGACTGGCTGAGCCGGATGACGGGGCAGGCGATGCAGGCGCATACCGGTGCCGTCGGGGCGAAGCTGCTCTACCCGGATTCCACGCGCATCCAGCATGACGGGGTTGTCAACCGGAGGAACGGGCCGGCCCACATCCTGCAGGGGCAGTACGACAGGAATATCTATTATTATGGCAGGAATCTTCTGGATTATAACTGCTTCGCGGTGACCGGCGCGTGCCTGATGGTCTCTGCGGAGCATTACCGGCAGGTCGGCGGAATGGATGAGGAGCTGCATGTCACTTACAATGACGTTGACCTGTGCCTGAACCTGTCTGCCCTTGGGCTTTACCATGTGGTGCGCAATGATGTAGTGCTGTACCATCATGAGTCGGTGAGCCGCGGGCTGGACGGGAAATCGGATGAAAAGCTGGGACGCCTGCTCAGTGAGCAGCGGCATATGTGGGAGAAGCATCCGGAATATAAGAACGGAAATGATCCGTTTTACAGCAGGCATTTTGGCGAGGAAGCCTGCGATTTTACGATGCATAAATGGAATATGGCGGACCGTGTCGTGATTGTTTCGGACGGCCCCATCCATGCGGGAGAATCCGGGACACTGGCGTATCTGTACAAGGGAAGCCGGATGAAATACCGGTTCGATGAGGTTCGATTTGAGGAAAATTACTCGTTCTTCTATGGCTTCATGTATCTGAAGACGAAGCTTCCGGTGCCGGTCTACCTGGAACGTTACCTTCTGCTGACGGCGGAGGATGGCGGTCAGATCCTGGTGAAGCTGAACCGGCAGATCCGTCTGGACATCCATGTGAAGCGGGAGATTAAGGATCCCTCCGTCGGGTTCCTGGTCCGCGTCCCGGATCATTTGCTGGACCGGGGAAGGACGTCCTACCGTGTGAGCCTTCTTCTGAAGTCGGCTGGAAATGCGTATGCGATGTGCGTGGATACGGATGTGGTGATTCCCAGGAAGGAAGAGGAATATTGCACGGGTGTCCACCTGAATCCGCGTTCTATGGCGGTTCTCGGGCACGGGATGGTGCTGACGGAATATGACCGGGATGAGGACGGCGTTCTCCGGGTCAGCGGATACTATGAAGGCGGCAGGAAGGATGTGAATCTCCGGAATTCATACCTTGTCGTCCGGGAAAAGGAAGGGCTGATTTATTATCATCTGTGGGATGATGACGAATCTGCCGGAGAACACAGCGGAAGTCTTGCCGGCGCGGCCGGCGGAAGGGCAGCTGAGACAACTGCTGACACGGTCGGAGGAAGGACGGCTGAGACAGCTGCTGATATGGACGGCGGAAGGGCAGCCTGTGCGGACGCTGACAGGTCAGGAGATCCATCTGCTGATACAGTGGACCACGTCTGCGACTTCCGGGGCAGGATCCGTTCCAGGGGAGAGGTTCAGGCGATCCTGTGCGTGGAGCGTCTGCGGAATACCCAGAGCCTGTATCCCATCACGTATGAGCTGCTGTGCCGGCAGCTTGGCGGCGCGACTGCGTACTGGAACCGGATTACGCAGAAGGAGCTGGAACGCCAGCGGGAGCGGCATTTTGAAGCACGCCGTCTGTTCAGCATTCTGGTTCCTCTGTATAATACCCCGGAGAAGTTCCTTGGGGAAATGATCGATTCGGTCCGTGCCCAGACTTATGGAAACTGGGAGCTTTGCCTTGCGGATGGCAGTGATGAGGCACATGCGTCTGTGGGAGCGTACTGCCGGAAAGCCGCGCAGGCTGACAGGCGGATCCTTTACCGGCGGCTGGAGAAGAACGGCGGGATCTCTGAAAATACGAATGAATGCATGAAGATGGCATCCGGCGGATGGCTTGCATTATTTGACCACGATGATACCCTTGCGCCGAATGCGCTTTACGAGGCGATGCGGGCTCTGGAAATGAGGCCGGATGCGGAGCTGATCTATACGGATGAGGATAAGGTGGATGAAGAAGGCGTGAACTACACGGATCCTCATTTTAAACCGGATTATGATCCGGAGCTTTTACGTACCAATAATTATATCTGCCATTTCCTGATGGTGAAGAGAGAACTGGCGGATCGTGTCGGCGGGCTGCGCTCGGACTATAACGGGGCGCAGGACTTTGATTTTGTCCTGCGCTGCACGGAAAAGACGCAGAAGATCGTGCATATCCCGAGGGTGCTTTATCACTGGCGGATGCATGCGCAGTCAACGGCGGCAAGCCAGGAGAGTAAACTGTATGCTTACGATGCTGCAAGGAAGGCGATTGAGGATCATCTTACAAGGTGCGGCGTTGCCGGAGCGAAGGTGGAGCAGACGGATCATCTTGGATATTACCGGGTGATTTATCCGGTGAGGAAGCAGGCGGGCGTTTCGATCCTGATCCGCGTGAAGGATCAGGGGCAGATGCTGGAGAAATGCATTGCTTCGATCTGTGAAAAAACGACGTATCCGAAATATGAGATTCTCATAGCGGATACCGGATCAAAGAAGGGGAGCATGAGCGCCGCTTACCGGCACATCCGCGAGCGGTATGCGGATAAGCATCCGATTCATATCTACCCGGATGCGGATCTTGAGAAGAAGGCAAGAGGAACATACCTTGTGGAGCTGGATCCCGGGTGCGAGATCCAGACAGAAGACTGGCTGGAGCGGATGCTGGGGAACCTTCAGCGTACGCAGATGCAGTTTGATGCATCAGGTCAGGCAGATGTGCAGATACAGTTTGATGCATCAGGCCAGGCAGATGTGCAGATACAGTTTGATGCATCAGGCCAGGCAGATGTGCAGGTGCAGTCAGATGCATCAGGCCAGGCAGATGTGCAGGTGCAGTCAGATGCAGCAGGTGAGGCAGATATGCAGACGAAGGGCGGCGTAAGTGCGCATGCGGCTGAGATCTCCCCGGTTCGTGCAGTATGCGCGAAGGTGATAAGTCCTGAGGGACAGATTGTCAGCTGCGGTCTGACAGACCACCAGCCGGGAAGCCCGCTGCCGGAACTGACAGAGACGGTTTCCGGGAACGCGGGGGATCGGGAGCTCACGCCGCTTCTTGCAGGAAGCCTGGATCCGGGATACTTTGCCCGGGCCATCGTGCAGCAGACTGTCTGCGGCACAGACCAGTGGTGTTACATGGTCAGGCGGCACGATACCGGAAGCCGGATCCGGCAGGCAAGAATCGTCGTATGTCCGGATGTGGTGGTAAAGAAGAACACATGATGGCAGCCTGATGCGGGATGCTTCGTGATTGAGTACAGAAGCGATGTACCAGGGCTTCCTTACATGAGAGAGCCAAAAAGCACTTCAAAGTGTGCTCCAAAGAAAGGGGTGGGATCATCAGAGCAGAGATCATGATGCTGGCAGGATTCTGTCTGCTGCTGTTCTTCAGCATGGGAATCTATACGCTGATCAGGATTCCGCCTGAGCTTTGCTTCCTGTATGCGGTGATTCTGAATGCGGAGGTCATGCAGGTACTGGGCTATGCTTCTTCGATCCGGGCAGGCTGTATCGGATTTTCCATTCTTGCCGTGGCCGGACTGGTTTTGTTCCTGCTCAGGAGCAAAAAACGGGTGGATTTTTTCACGCCGGGCATTCTTTTGCTGTTCCTTCTGTTTGCCGCGTCACTGGTATTGTTCCGGGGCGGATTCATCCACAATTACGATGATTTTCATCAGTGGGCGCTGGAAGTCAAGTACATGCTGGAGCACAATGCCATGCCGCGTCCGGGCGGCCTTATGCCTATCGTACCGATGGAGACAGGGCTGTTCAATGTCTTTTTCCAGGTGCTTTGCGGTTATAACGAGGGATATATGCATGCGTCCTCCTTCCTGTTTACGGCGGCGGCTTTGGTGCTTCCGCTGGCAGGAATTCCCTGGAGGCGGTGGAAAGGTGCGCTGGGATACCTGCTCCTGACATACCTGGGAATGTTCAGCATCTATAAATTCCCTTATAAGAGTTTATACGTTGACCTTCCGGCAGCTGCATGGGCCGCTGTGCTTTGTGTCTGGTGGATGACAGCTGCAAAGAGAGATCGAAGGCAGGGAATGTTTGGCGGAATCCTCCCCCGGCTCATTCCTGTGATTCCGATTCTTCTGTTTATCACAAGGATCAAATGGGGGATCGGCCTGTTGCTTGCAGCGCTTACAGCGGGCTACATTGTGATCGAGATCTTCGCGGAGCGGATGAATGAATCACCTGGCGTATTCTGGCGCCGGCAGTGGAAACGCATCGTCATCGTATCCGCAGTCCTGATCGTCGCTTTTGGCATTTTGTGGGCGATTCTTGGAAGCAGCTTCGTGCCTGCAAGCATGTCCGGGATCGCGGAAGCATTGACGGTATCCTCCGAGAAGGCACGGCTGACGCTGGAAACATTACTTCAGAACCTGTTCCAGAAGAGTCTTACAACGCACCCGAATATGCGGCTCTATACGGTGCATTCCGTCATCCTGCTGATCGTTCTGCTTCTGCTGACTGCGTATCTTGGGCACGAGGTATATCAGAAAAAGATCTGCAGGTTCGCGGCATATTATCCGGTTTGCGTGGCAGCTTATGCGGCTGCTCTGTATGTCTCCTATGTTTCTACATTTTCCTACGAAGAGAGCGTCCGGAACGCAACAGGCTACCGGTATCTGTCTGTCATCGTGCTGTATGGATTCTTTGTACTGACCGGCATGATGCTGCATTCTTTTGGAACGGAAAGAGGGCTGCATCGTTCCCCGGAGGCGGAAGGGAGGCTGCATCGTTCCCCGGAGGCGGAAGGAGGGCTGCATCGTTCCCCGGAGGCGGAAGGGAGGGGGCATCGTTCTCCGGAGGGGGAAGGGGAGATCCTTTGTTCC
>CAMORF010000138.1 GCA_946623485.1 uncultured Clostridia bacterium | reverse complement strand
CTATCGGATGAAAAGACAAGCAAGATGTACAAGTTATTTTGTAACAGCTCCTTAGCTACGTCGATTGACAACAACGCAGCATATACATGCGAAGACAAGCCAGGTGCATGAGGAATTTATCTACAGATCCTTAGGATCTGTAGAAAGTGAGAGAGTCCTTTTGCAGAGGATTGTTTTCAAAGAAAAGATTTCCGTAACGATAACGATTCAGGCATCTGACAGCTCTGGAAGGAGGAAGCGCGATGCATAGGAAATATACGATGGTACTCGGCGCCGCGATTGCTGCCGGCATGATGTTTCACATGCCGGCACTTGCTGCTGGCAATGCCGATAAACCCATTGTCTGGTGGAACCGCCAGCCGTCCAACAGCTCTACGGGTGAACTCGACATGGATGCACTGACCTGGAATGATAAGACATATTATGTGGGATTTGACGCCGGGCAGGGCGCTGAGCTGCAGGGACAGATGGTTGCGGATTATATCAGCGATCATGTGGATACCATTGACCGCAACGGGGATGGCATCATCGGCTATGTCCTGGCAATCGGCGACATCGGGCACAACGATTCCATCGCGCGGACACGTGGCATCCGCAAGGCGCTGGGAACCGGTGTTGAGGCAGACGGCGAGATCGATCCGTCGCCGGCTCAGACCAACGTGGACGGAAGCGCTTCCGTGGTACAGGATGGCGAGATCGGCGGGCTGATCGTCAGGGAGCTTGCCTCCCATGAGATGAAAAATGCATCCGGCGCGACCTGGGACGCGGCGACGGCCGGCAGCACCATCGGTACCTGGACCGCATCCTTCGGGGATCTGATTGATGTCATTGTTTCCAACAACGACGGCATGGGCATGGCGATGTTCCATGCATGGTCCAAAGAAGAAGGCGTACCGACCTTCGGATATGACGCGAACAGCGACGCGGTAGCGGCGATCGCGGACGGATACGCGGGAACCATTTCCCAGCACGCGGATGTACAGGCATACCTCACCCTCAGGGTTCTGCGGAACGCGCTGGACGGCGTCGATCCGGACACCGGAATCGGTACTCCGGATGAGGCCGGCAATGTCCTCTCCGAAGATGACTTCTATTACGATGAAAAGTCCCGGTCCTATTACGCATTGAACCAGGCAGTCACGCCGGAAAACTACAAAGACTTCCTGGATTCCACAGCCGTTTATACGCCGGTTACCCACCAGCTTAGCGAGGACGCATTCCCCGTGAAGGACATCTGGCTTGACATCTATAACGCATCCGACAACTTCCTGAGCACGACCTACAAGCCGCTGCTTCAAAGCTATGATGACCTGCTGAACCTGAACGTCACGTATGTAGACGGTGACGGGCAGACAGAGTCCTATCTCACAAACCGCCTGGGCAATCCGAACCAGTTTGACGCTTATGCGATCAATATGGTTAAGACAGATAACGCGACCTCCTACACAGCCTTGCTGGGGTAGGGGCTTGCATGTCTTTTCATCCGATCACACAGCTCAAAAATCAATGCCTTTGTCACCGGCAAAGGAAACTGGCTCTCGAATGGAAATCCTGCGCAATCTGTACAAGTTATTGATCAACAGCTCCTAAGAGCTGCTTCATCCCTCAGAGGGAAATGCTTGCGTTCCAGGGAAACATGTTGTAAATTAACCGCATCAGATGTGGAGCATTCCAATGATCAGACATCGGAATGCTCTTTCTTTTTGTAACGATTCCGTGAAGAACGGCTTGCGTTCTGAGCGATCGTGTGGTTTATGGTTACCTTTTTTTGAATGAAGGAGCGTACATACCAATGGGAGAAGGATTCAATGTTGCGGATATTTACGGAGAGGATGTGTTCTCCGACAGCGTCATGCGGTCAAGGCTGCCGAAGAATGCCTACAAGGAGCTTCACAGAGCGATCGATGAGGGAAGCGACCTGAACCCGCTGGTGGCGGATGAGATCGCGGAAGCGATGAAGCAGTGGGCGATCGAGAAGGGCGCGACCCACTATACTCATTGGTTCCAGCCTTTGACAGGGACGACAGCCGAGAAGCATGACTCTTTCCTCGCTTCCTCCGGGGAGGATGGGAAAGTCCTGATGGAGCTGTCCGGCAAGAACCTGATCAAGGGAGAGTCGGATGCGTCCTCCTTTCCATCCGGAGGGCTCCGCGCCACCTTTGAGGCACGGGGGTATACGGCATGGGATATGACATCCCCGGCGTTTGTCAGGAAGGACGCGGCAGGAGCGACCCTGTGCATCCCGACCGCATTTTGCTCCTATAACGGGGAAGCGCTGGACTTCAAAACCCCGCTCCTGCGTTCCATGGATGCTCTCAACAAGCAGGCGCTGAGACTCCTGCGCCTGTTCGGCAACACCACCTCCCGGAAGGCCAGGCCTTACGTGGGACCGGAGCAGGAATACTTCCTCGTTGACAAGAAGACCTTCCATCGCCGCAAGGACCTGGTTTACACAGGCCGGACTTTGTTCGGCGCGATGCCTCCGAAGGGTCAGGAGCTGGATGACCACTATTACGGCTCCCTCCGGACGCGGGTCGCGTCTTTCATGAAGGACGTGAACCAGCAGCTCTGGCGGCTCGGCGTTCCGGCGAAGACACAGCACAATGAGGTTGCCCCGGCCCAGCATGAGCTGGCAGTGATCTATGAAAATGCGTCTTTGGCCGTGGACAATAACCATCTGGTCATGCAGACCCTCAAGCGGGTGGCTTCCTGGCATGACATGCGGTGCCTGCTTCATGAGAAACCCTTTGCAGGCGTGAACGGATCCGGCAAGCATAATAACTGGTCGATCCAGACCGATGACGGGATCAACCTGCTCGACCCCGGGAAAACACCCCACCAGAACAGCCAGTTTTTGCTTGTGCTTGCCTGTATCCTGAAGGCGGTGGACGAGCATGCGGATCTTTTGCGGGAATCCGCGGCGGATCCGGGCAATGACCACCGGCTTGGCGCTGACGAGGCGCCGCCTGCCATCATCTCCGTGTTTCTGGGAGACCAGCTGGAGGATCTTGTCATGCAGCTGATCAAAACCGGGGAAGCGACCAGCTCTCTCAGGGGCGGGAAGCTTTTGACCGGAGCCAGCACCCTTCCGGACCTGTCCAAGGATGCTACTGACCGGAACCGGACCAGCCCCTTCGCATTTACCGGCAATAAATTCGAGTTTCGCATGGTGGGATCCCGGGATTCCATCGCGGCGCCGAATATTGTCCTGAACACGATCACCGCACAGGCTTTCAGTGACGCATGCGATGAGCTGGAGCTGGCAGAAGACTTTGAGGCAGCATTGCATGGCCTGATCCGGAGGTACCTGACAGAACACCAGCGGATTATCTTCAACGGGAACGGCTATTCCAGGGAATGGATTGCGGAAGCCGGACGCAGGGGGCTGCCGAACCTTCCTTCCATGGTGGATGCCATCCCCGCTCTGGTCACGGAATCCGCCGTTTCCATGTTTGAGACATATGGCGTCTTTTCGAGATCCGAGCTGGAGAGCCGCGTCGAGATTAAGTATGAGACCTATGCCAACACCATCCACATTGAGGCAATGACCATGATCGACATGGCATCCAAGTCAATCATCCCCGCCATTGTGCGCTGGACCGGAACGCTGGCAGCGATCATCAAAGACCTGGAAAGCATCGGCACGCCGGCCTATGTTCAGCGGGAGCTGCTTCAGGAATCCGGAGAGCTCCTGGACCATACCAGCAAAGCCCTGAAAGAACTGATCCGCCTGAGCCGTCAGGTGGAGGAGATGCCGGCCGGCAGGGAACGCGCGCTGTTTTGCCATGACAGGATCTGCCCGGCGATGGAAGCGCTCCGCAAACCCGTGGACCGCCTGGAGATGATTGTAGACAAGGAGATGTGGCCGATGCCATCCTACGGCGACCTCCTGTTCGAACTGTAACATGTGACTGTATATTTCGAATGTTATCGATATCGATGCTGATGGATGGATACCTTGGGTCTGTGTGAACGATAAAGCGACAAAGAGTTTCGTGCAAAGTCAACAAAAAACGGTTGCCTTTTTTGGGGAAAAAGATTACACTATGGACATAACATGGTAAAAATGGACATGTATTCGTGTGGAATCCAAGTCTGATTCATGCAGGAAGCTGATTAAACAACAGCTGGAAGGGTGGCTTTATGATCTCAAACCAGGTGCTTGAGTCTACGCTGGAAGGATTGAAGACAATCAGCAGGGTTGATATGTGCATCATGGACACCGAAGGGATTGTGGTCGCTTCGACCCTGGAACATGCGGAAGATTTCCGTGACTCTGTCATCAGCTTCAAGAATTCCCCGGCGGAAAGCCAGGTCATTTCCGGATACCAGTTTTTTAAAGTTTTCGATGACCTGCAGCTGGAATATATCCTGATTGCCAATGGCAGCACGGATGATGTATACATGATCGCGAAGATGGCCGCGTTCCAGATCCAGACACTGATCGTGGCCTACAAGGAGCGGTTTGACAAGGATAATTTTATCAAAAACCTGCTGCTGGATAACCTGCTGCTGGTTGACATCTATAACCGCGCGAAGAAGCTGCACATCGAATCGGAGGCGCGCAGGGTAGTATTTATCCTGGAGCTGGACGGGGAACGGGAGAACAGCTCCCTGGAGCTTGTCCGGGGCGTAATTGAGGCAAGGCAAGGCGACTTCGTGACTGCGGTAGATGAGAAGAGCGTCATCGTGGTACGCGAACTCATTTCCGGAGAAGGAGCCGTCGAGATGGATGCCACTGCCAGGGCGATCCTCGCGGCGCTGCCCCAGGACCGCAGGGGAGAAGCGCTTGTCTCCTATGGCACCGTGGTCAGAGAACTCAAGGAAGTGTCACGGTCCTACAAGGAAGCGCGCATGGCGCTGAATGTCGGCAAGATCTTTTTTGCCGACCGGCAGATTATCGCGTATAGTTCTCTTGGGATCGGGCGCCTGATTTATCAGCTCCCCATTCCGCTGTGCAAGATGTTCATCAAGGAAGTTTTTGAGGGGAAGAGCCCGGATGACTTTGATGAAGAGACGCTCACAACGATCAACAAGTTTTTTGAGAACAGCCTCAACGTTTCGGAAACCAGCCGTCAGCTCTACATCCACCGCAACACGCTGGTCTACCGCCTGGACAAGCTGCAGAAGCAGACAGGCCTCGACCTGAGAGTGTTTGAGGATGCCATCACCCTGAAGATCGCGCTGATGGTGGTCAAGTATATGAATTACATGGAGACGCAGGATTATTGATTGGCAACGATTGAGCGGTCACCGCGAAGAACGCTTTGTATTCTGCGCAATGGCGGCGGTGAATCGTTACAAGGATTGGGATCATCATCCCCCCATTGCCCATGGTCCGCAGGCAGAAGGGATGGGGCAGTACTGTGAATGGGAACACGCCACCGCTTGTGACTGGATCTGTTTTTGAACGGATCGTAAGCGGTGGTCTTTTTCTAATCACACGGGCAGCGGAGTAACCGAGCTTTGATCTGTGGATTCGGAGAAAAAGACAAGCAGGATCATAAGTTATTTCTGAACAGATCCTAAGAGGGAATAAGAGGAGAGAAGCATGACAGATACAGCACTGGCATTCAGGAAAAAGCTGGAGGAATTAAGCGCGCTTGCAAGGCGCGGCTCCATGCGCCTCGGAATCTCGCAGATCCAGGAAGTGCTGCGGGACACGCACCTGACGGCAGACCAGATGCAGATGGTCTATGATTACCTGGACCAGATGGGAATTGAGGTCACAGACCTCGATGACGGGGACAGCTTCTCTTCTTCAGGCCGAAGGCCGTCCCTTGAGGTTTACCTGGAGGAAGTGGACCGGTATGCGGCCCTTCCGGAGCATGTAGAATACATGCTTTTTGAGCGGGCTTCGGAAGGCGACAAGGATGCGGCGCATACGCTGATTGAGCGGTATCTGCCGACGGCCTGCGACCTGGCAGCTGAATATGAGGACAGGCGCTCTAAGATTGAGCCGGAGGATCTGATCCAGGAAGCGAACACGGGCCTGGTGATGGCGGTGGCGGAACTTAAGAAACAGGACTCCCTTGCCGCCTACCGCGCATGGCTGCTGAATTACGTGACCTCTTTCATGGAAAAAAGCGTAAAGCAGCTGGAAGAGATGATGAATTCAGATTCCCGTGTCGTGAATCGCATGAACCAGCTTGCCGACACCATCCGTGAGCTGGAAGAAGAGCTGGGGCATAAGCCCTCCATCGAGGAGCTTTCCGCTTTCCTGGAGCTTCCGTCGGATGAGATCCGGAATCTTCTGCGGGTCGCGGGAAATGACCTTGCGGTCAGCAGCTGAGTGGCCTTGCGGTCAGCGGCTGAGTGGCCTTGCGGTCAGTGACTGATTTCCGTGTTCTCCTGCTCGGCCATG
>CAMORF010000137.1 GCA_946623485.1 uncultured Clostridia bacterium | reverse complement strand
CGACCGTGATCAATCTGGTGTTTTTCGGATATATTGCGGAATTCGTGCAGAAGCTCCTGCAAAAAGCTTTTCCGGAAATGAACCTGGCGGCGCGTTTGATTCTCCTTCTGGCTGCGGTGGTTCTGATGTGCCTTGCGACAGCGTTTTATTTTACGGCGGACCTCGGGGTTTCGACTTATGACGCGGTATCCCTGATCATTTCCCAGAAACAGAGCAAGGTGGCATTCCAGTATTGCCGCATCATCAGTGATATTGTATGCGTGCTTCTCGGTGTGGCGCTGTGTCTGGCTGCCGGGTTCTCCTTCCGGCAGATCGGCGCGTCCGTCGGCATCGGGACGATCATCACCGCCTTTTTCATGGGACCGCTGATTGAGTGGTTCAATGTGCATGCGGCGAGGCCGTTCCTGAATGGCAGACGTGATCCTGTATCCAGGAAATGAAAACAACTTGTAACTATTCAGCATGCCCTGCAGACTGCTATAATTCGAGCTGACAAGCTTGCTTGCCGGGCGTATTCAGGCAGTCTGCAGGGGCGGAGAATCGCTACAACAAATTGTCCATTATAAGAAAAACCTTGAACTGGCCATAAGAAAACCGGAATTGACTCCGGTTTTTATTTGTCGTATATTCCTACCATGCAGGTAGGGATAAGGCGGCCGGATCAAAACGGAACCTGATTCCGGCCGTCGGAGTCCTCTTGCAGGTGGGAGAAAGAACAAAAGAATCATGAATCAGCGGGATCACCGGGCATGAAACGCTTTGCTGTATGGGGTGGAACGGATTGAGAACGCTTCATGAGCCATCAGGAAGGAGAAGGTATGAGCGATCATCAGTATAAATTTGAAACACTGCAGCTTCATGTCGGGCAGGAGCAGCCGGATCCGGCGACGGACGCGCGGGCGGTTCCCATTTACCAGACGACATCTTATGTATTCCACAACGCGCAGCACGCGGCAGACCGGTTTGCGCTGAAGGACGCGGGCAATATCTACGGCCGTCTGACCAATTCCACCCAGGGGGTCCTGGAAGCGCGCATCGCGGCGCTGGAGGGCGGCGTCGGTGCCCTTGCTGTGGCGGCAGGAGCCGCGGCCATCACGTACTCTGTGCTGGCCCTTGCAGGCGCGGGAGATCATATCGTGGCACAGAATACGATCTATGGCGGGAGCTACAACCTGCTTGACCAGACCCTTCCCGGATACGGAATCCGCACGACGTTCGTGGATGTCCATGATCTCGACGCAGTCCGGCAGGCCGTGGAGGAGAAGACGAAGGCGATCTTCATCGAAACGCTGGGCAATCCCAACTCTGACATCCCGGACATTGAGGCCATCGCGAAGATCGCCCACAGCCACGGGATCCCGCTGATCATTGATAATACATTCGGCACCCCATTCGCAATCCGGCCGATTGAATACGGCGCAGATATTGTTGTGCACTCGGCGACCAAGTTCATCGGCGGCCATGGAACCACGCTGGGCGGGCTGATCGTGGACAGTGGAAAGTTTGACTGGAGGAAATCCGGAAAGTTCCCGCAGTTCACAGAACCGAATGCCAGTTACCATGGTGTTTCATTCGTAGCGGCGGCGGGCCCGGCGGCCTATGTGACCTATATCCGCGCGATTTTGCTGCGCGATACGGGAGCTGCCATCTCACCGTTTAATGCATTCCTGCTCCTGCAGGGGCTGGAGACATTGTCCCTGCGCCTGGAGCGGCATGCAGAGAATACGAAGAAGGTTGTTGCGTTTCTGGCTTCGCATCCGCAGGTGGAAGAGATCAGTCATCCCTCCCTCCCGGACCATCCTGACCATGCGCTGTACGAGAAATACTTCCCGAACGGCGGCGCGTCCATTTTCACCTTCCGTATCAAAGGCGGCAAGGAAGAAGCGTACGCGTTCATCGATGGACTGAAGATCTTTTCCCTGCTGGCAAATGTGGCGGATGTCAAGAGCCTTGTGATTCATCCTTATGATACCACCCATGCGGAGATGTCCCCGGAACAGCTTGAGGCGGCAGGGATCTACCAGAACACGATCCGCCTGTCCATCGGCACGGAGCATATTGACGATATCATCTGGGACCTGGAGCAGGGGTTTGCTGCGGCTGCAAAGCTGTAGGAAAGAGCCTCAGTTTGTAACGTAGCATTCTGATATCGGTTATATCCGGGATCCGGCTTAAAACAAAGTGCCGGATTCCGGCAGATAAAGATATTCCGGGAGATATACCGGGCAGGATGCGGCAGGAAGTGCCCTGCCGGATTGTGGACAGCAGATGGAAAAGGAAGTGCCCTGCCGGATTGTGGACAGCAGATGGAAAAGGAGTGCCCTGCCGGATTCAGGAATATCATTGACAAAGGAGGAGGAATCACATGAAGAAAACTCAGATTATTGCCACGTTTGTTGCAGCGGCAATCGGGACCACGCTGATCGGAGCGGGAAGCGTATTCGCGGACGGTACATTCCGTACGCTGGATGAGATTAAGGAGAGCGGGACGATCAATATCGGCGTATTCTCAGATAAGAGCCCGTTCGGGTATGTGGATGAAAATGGAGATTACCAGGGCTATGATGTTTACCTGGCTGAGCGCCTGGGAGAGGATCTGGGCGTGGAGATCAATTATGTGTCAACAGAGGCCGCCAGCAGGATCGAGTACCTTCAGACCGGGAAGGTCGATATCATCCTGGCGAACTTTACGGTGACGCCGGAGCGGGCGGAGGAGGTGGATTTTGCCCTGCCGTACATGAACGTGGCGCTCGGCGTGGTCTCCCCGGACGATGCGGTGGTGGAAAGCCTGGACGATCTTGGGGAGGAGGATCAGGTGATCGTCATCTCCGGAACCACGGCGGAAACGTATCTGGTGAAAAACTATCCGGACATTCATCTGCAGAAATATGATGCTTATGCGGAGGCGAAGACTGCGTTAGAGAATGGAAATGCGGCTGCCTGGGCCAACGACAATACGGAAGTAATTGCATTTGCCATTGAAAACGAAGGGTTCACCGTTGGCATCCCGTCTCTTGGGAGCGCGGATACGATCGCGCCGGCGGTCACCAAGGGAAATGAATCCCTGCTTGACTGGCTGAATGAGGAGATCGTCGCGCTGGGCGAGGAACAGTTCTTCCACGCTGATTATGAAGCAACCCTCCTGGATACCTACGGGGCGGACTATGAAGACACGCTCGTGGTGGAAGGCGGAGCCGTGGCAGCTGCTGAAACGGAAACGGAGTAGCCTGGAAGAGGAACGGATGGAAAAAGAAGTCATACTCCAATACTTACCAATGTACCGGGAAGCACTCCTGCTCACCCTTAAAATCGGGTGGCAGGGTGTTTTTCTGGCGTTTATATTCGGCCTTTTGTGCGCGTTGGTCCGGCATATGAAGATTCCGGTCCTGCGCGGCGTGGTGACAGGATATATCGAATTATTCCGCAATACCCCGCTGCTGGTACAGCTGTTTTTTCTGTATTTTGCGCTGCCGAAGATCGGCATCCGGCTTTCCCCGGAGTTCTGCGGGAGTCTCGGACTGGGACTTCTCGGAGGCGCTTATATGGCGGAAACCTTCCGGAGCGGGCTTGAGAGCGTCGCGCCGATCCAGGAGGAAAGCGCCCTGAGCCTTGGCATGACGCCGCTGCAGGCCTTCCGGCATGTGATCCTGCCGCAGGCATTTACCGCCAGCGTAGCAGGGATCGTAGCCAATGTCATTTTCCTGCTGAAGGAAACCAGCGTGTTCTCCGTGATCAGCCTGATGGACCTGATGTTTACGGCCAAGGATCTGATCGGAATGTATGCGAAAACGATGGAATGTCTCACATTGCTCGTGGTATTCTATCTGATCATGCTGCTTCCGGTTTCCCTGCTTGGCTCGGTGCTGGAAAGGAGGCTTCGGCATGCAGAGTTTGGGACTTGACGTACTGTTTAAGGGAAGCAATTTCCTGCGCCTTCTCGGCGGATTATGGGTGGCGGTGCGCATCAGCCTGGTTTCCGTTGCCATCAGCATCGCGCTGGGAATCCCGGCAGGAATCCTGATGACATCCAATCGGAAGGTGGTGAAGGGGATCTTCCGGGTCTACCTGGAGATCGTCCGGATCATGCCGCAGATGGTGCTCCTGTTCATCGTGTATTTCGGGACCACCAGGGTGTTTGGCTGGAACCTTTCGGCGGAGGTTTCTGCCATCATCGTATTTGTCTTCTGGGGCTGCGCCGAGATGGGGGACCTGGTGCGCGGCGCGCTGATCAGCATTCCCAGAATCCAATATGAGAGCGCCCAGGCGCTTGGCATGGATGCAATGACATCGTTCCGGTATGTGATCCTTCCGCAGACGGTCCGGCGGCTGATCCCGCTTTCGATCAACCTGATTACGCGGATGATAAAAACGACCAGCCTGGTGATGATGATCGGGATTGTGGAGGTCCTGAAGGTCGGACAGCAGATCATTGAAGCAAACCGGAAGACATCGCCGAATGCTGCTTTTGGCATATTTGCGGTGGTACTTCTGATGTATTTCCTGATCTGCTGGCCGGTCAGCCGGCTGGCGGTATATCTTGAGAAAAGGTGGGCGTAGGGCATGGAAAATGAGGTTTTGCGGATTGAGCATCTTCATAAGGAGTTTGAGGGAAATGTGATCCTGAAGGATATCAGCCTGACGGTCCACAGGGGGGAAGTCATTGTTGTGATCGGCCCTTCCGGCTGCGGGAAGAGCACGCTGCTGCGCTGTGTCAATGCCCTGGAGGATATCCAGGGCGGGCAGATTCTTCTGGATGGTGTCCCGGTGGACCGTTCGTCGAAGGAGATCAGCAGGATGCGGCAGCGGATCGGGATGGTTTTCCAGAGCTATGACCTGTTTCCCCACAAGACCATCCTGCAGAACGTGACCCTGGCACCGGAGAAGGTGCAAAAGCGCAGGAAAGAGGAGGTGTCGCAAGAAGCGATGGAACTCCTGGAGCGCGTGGGGCTTGCGGACCGGAGCGGTGATTACCCGCGGCAGCTGTCGGGCGGGCAGAAGCAGCGGGTTGCGATTGTACGGGCCCTTTGCATGCACCCGGATATCCTGCTTCTGGATGAAATCACGGCTGCGCTGGATCCGGAGATGGTCCACGAGGTGCTTGAGGTGGTGGTCTCCCTTGCAAGGACGGGGAGCACAATGCTGATCGTGACCCATGAGATGGCGTTCGCCCGGGCGGTCGCGGACAGGGTGCTCTTCCTGGATGAGGGAGGGATCGTGGAAGAAAGCACGAATCCCGGGGCTTTCTTTACGAAACCGCAGACAGAACGGGCGCAGGCATTTCTGAAAACATTTGATTATGAATAGCAAGGTGGCACCAGCGAAGCTGCCGTATGCGCGTAGCGCGGAACAATTCGTAACGACCGAATCATTATAATGCTGAACTCGCATATCATACATATAGAGGAAATGGGAATATGACAGACACGCAGAGGAAGTATGAAAGGCTGCTCAGAATCCTGCGGGAGCGGGGAAGTGTGGCCGTCGCGTTTTCGGGCGGCGTGGATTCGACGTTTTTGCTGTATGCGGCAAAGCAGGCGCTGGGCGATGGCGTGACTGCATTTACGGCATCGTCGGTTTTTTTCCCGCAAAGGGAGGGAGCGGAGGCTTCCGCTTTTTGCAAGGAACAGGGGATCTGCCAGGTTTTTGCGGAGTTTGCCCCGCTCAGGGAGGAGGGGGTCGCGCAAAATCCTAAGAACCGGTGTTATCTGTGCAAGCGTGCGCTGTTCGGGCAGCTTTTGCGGCTTGCGAAGGAGCGCGGGATCGATGCGGTTTGCGAGGGTTCAAACCTGGATGACCTGGGGGATTACCGCCCGGGGATGCAGGCGATTGCGGAGCTTGGAATCCTGAGCCCCCTCCGGGATGCGGAACTGACGAAGGGAGAGATCAGGGCGCTTTCGAGGGAGCTTGGCCTTCCGACCTGGGATAAGCCGTCCTTTGCCTGCCTGGCTTCCCGGTTTGTGTACGGGGAAGAGATAACGCCTCAGAAGCTGCAGATGGTGGATGCGGCGGAGGCACTGCTTTTATCACTGGGCTTTCGGCAGTTCCGGGTCCGGATCCATGGCACCATGGCACGGATTGAGGTGCTTATGGAGCAAATGAATCTCCTGCTTTCCGATCCGGTCCGGGAGTGCGTCTCAAAAGAGCTGCACGGCCTTGGTTTTTCTTATATCTCGCTGGATCTGGACGGCTACCGGACCGGCAGCATGAATGTTTTTAAAGATTAAGGAGCTGTTGAACAGTTTTCAATGCGAAGCAATATTCAACACGAAACAGAATGGATCAAAATGGATTGTGAAACAAAACTTATCGCAAAACGATCATCAGAATTCCTTTGTCCACTTGATGATCTTTCCGGTCTGCGCATTTACTTCGGCTTCCCCGTGAATGACCTTGCCGTCAAGCGGTATCATTCCGCCCGTGCGAACAATAATTTCATCAACTTCCG
>CAMORF010000136.1 GCA_946623485.1 uncultured Clostridia bacterium | reverse complement strand
AACAGATCCTAAGGATCTTAAATAGATTGCAGACAGGCAGGATAAACCATGGAAGAGGGAAAGAGTATACTGATCGGAATACAGATGTCAGCGGAAGGAGCCCAGATTACCTGGTACAACAAAAACCTTACCGAGCCTCAGACGCTGTCGCTTCCCGGGGAAGGGGAGGATGGCCTGATGAGTGTGCCGGCGGAAGCGTGGAAGGGCGCGATGCGCGGAGGCAGGTTCGGGACGCAGGCGCTCAGCCGGTTTCTGTCGAGAATGATCGATACGGTTCCAGGGGAGAAACAGATGCGGGATCTGCGGATCGCCGTTACGGTTCCCAGCCTGACGCAAAGCCTGGGAGATCACCTGATTGCAGCCCTTGAGGCGATGGGCATCGAGCGGCGGGATATCTTCCTGCAGGACTGGCGAACCAGCTTTTACTACTATGTAGTCAGTATGCGCAGGGAGCTGTGGAGCGGTGACGTTGCTTTCCTCCAGCTGAAAAACCAGCAGATTGTGGGAAGCATCCTTCATATCGACCGGTCTGTGAAGCCGGGAGTCGCTTCGTTTGATGAGATTGCGTCTGCGGACGTCAGCGACCGTGCCCGGGGCAAGATGCCGGATGCAGATTGGGATAAGGAGCGCGATCGGAGGTTTTATGAGCTTCTGGGCAAGCTGTTTGAGCGCCGCAGCGTCTCGACGAGTTATCTGTATGGCAATTATTTTGACAGGAGCTGGGCGCCGAAATCCTTCCAGTATCTGACTTTCCGCAGGCATGCCTTTCAGGGGCAGAATCTGTTTTCCAAGGGAGCCTGTTATTGCGTGATGGGAAGGCTTGGATATGTAAAGATGCCGGACCTTCTCTTCATGGGGGTTGACCAGATCAGCAAGGATATCGGCATCCGCGTGCGCGTGCGCGGGAAGGAGCAGTACCAGGTTCTGATCCCCGCCGGGCTCAACTGGTATGAAGCACATTGCCAGCTTGACGTGATTCCGGATGGAGAGCAGAGCGTGACGATCCTCACCACCCCGGCGGATGGCGGGGAAACGGTAGGACATATCCTGCGGCTGGATCATTTTCCGGAGCGGGAAAACAGGGCGACCAGGCTTCGGCTGACCATATACTTTACCGCGCCTGACCGGTGTGAGGTGGAAGTAGAGGATCTTGGGTTTGGCGGATTCCATCCGTCCACAGGCAGGGTCTGGAAAAGACAGGTGATCTTATGAGTTTTGATCTGTGCAGTACAAGGATCGCGGAGCGTCCTTATTATATCGCGAGCATCGGGACGAAGATATACACGATCGAAGAGCTATGCTGGTTTTTGCACCATAACCTGTGCCTGATCGATCAGAGCATCGCCTGCGGGGAGCTTGTGGACTGGGTGCGGGATGAGCTGGGGCTGAAGAGCCTTGCGAGAAAGCTGTCAGATGCCCTGGAGCGGCCGGATCACGATGTCAGTTATTTTGTCCTTCCGATCTTTCAGGAGATCGGCTACCTGCTTCCCGGGGAATCCAGGCGTGTGCGTGAGGAGCTGACCCGGGTGCAGGTGCAGCCGGAGGAGCAGCGGACGAAGACACAGGCGGATTACCTGGTGAAGAGCGGGCGGCTCCAGGCTGCCATGGTTTTGTACAGGCGGATCCTGGACCACCGCAGCGCGGGAAAGCTGGGAGCGCCGTTTTATGCCTCCGTGTGGAATAATCTGGGATGTGCCCTTGCGCGGCAGTTTTGCTTCAAGGAGGCAGCGGATGCCTTCCTGAACGGATGGCAGACCTCTCCGTCCCGGGAACTGATGCGCAAGTATGTGAGCGCGCTTCCGCTGTTTCTGACAGAGGAGGAGTACCGGGTGAAGATGGAGGAGTTCGGCGCGGACGGAGTATTGACCGGAAAGATCCAGGAGTACAATGCTGCCTGCGCCAGGCGTGCGGAAGAGAAAGCAGCCGCGTATAACGATCAGGCAGGAGGCTTTGCGGCGGTGCTCGAGGAACTGAAAGAAGAGTACAGGCGCAGTGCATTCGGATGATACGCCATTCGTTGCGTAGCAAGGGAGCGATCCCCTTGCCGGTGATGGGAGTCTGGTGCTATAAGCATTTTAGGATCTGTTACAAAATAACTTGTACATCTTGCTTGTCTTTTCATCCGATAGCACAGCTCAAAAATCAATCACATAGTTAGAATTGACTGGAGGAATGATGGGAAGGATTGAGACTGGAGTCCGGTTTTTGATCGTGGCAGGTTTTATTGCTGTTTTTATATTTTCAGGCAGACGGAGCCCCACGCATGGGGCTTCTTTTTTTTTAGACGAGGTTCTCGCATCTGAGGCTGATGAATTAAAGGCGGCTGAGCGTATGCCGGAATCCGGGACGGATGATATGTCATTGTCTGAGCCAGCGGATGATGCGCCATTTTCTGAAACGGAATATGATACGCCATTGTCTGAGTCGGCGGAGTATGTGCCACAGGTTGAAGAAGTACATATAACGGTTCCGGGAATGGATGGGAGCTGTTCCTTGCTTTGGATTTCAGACCTGCATATCTGCAGCGGGGCAGATGACCCCGGTGTTTCTGCGGAGCACCGCGAGGAGGTCCGGGAGCGGTATGGGATGCTCCAGAACCAGGATGGCCGGAGCGCACGTGAAACGTGGAAAAAGTTAAGCGGGCAGATTGATTCCTTTGGCGCGGATTATGTGATCTTTGGCGCAGATCTGGTTGATTACGCGTCAAAAGAGAATCTTGAGTGCCTTCAGGCGGGGCTGGAGAAGGTGAGGACGCCATGGATGTATCTGAGGGCAGACCATGACTATGGCAGATGGTTCGGCAGTCTGAAGCTTAAGCGGATGCGCAAGCTCCACCGCAAGATTGCTCCCCAGAATTCGCTTTGGGTGGAGCGCTTTGAGGAATTCACCCTTGCAGGGCTTGACAATACGACGACAGCGATTGCGCAGGAAACGCTGGATGCGTTCCGCCGGCTATGCGGGGAAGGCAGGCCCATCATCCTGTGCACGCATGTGCCGTTTGATACCGGAAGCGAAGATGCGAAGGCTTTGGCGGAGCTTTCCCGGGAAGGCTGGGGAGATCGCGTCCTGTGCTGGGGCTCACAGGATGCTTATGACACTTCCTCCGGCGGCACGATGAAAGAACTGATGGATCTGATCTGCGCACCGGATAGCGTGGTATGCGCGGTTCTCGCCGGTCATCTTCATCTGAGCTGGGAGGGGGCACTGACGGACCGCTGCGTGGGCCATGTATTTTCTGCAGCTTACGAGGATCATATTGGGCTGATTACGGTTTCTGGGTCTTGATTGTTACAGCGGGGTTATAGTAGAATTCAGAATTGGTTTTCAGGACGTATAGGAAATAGGCTGAACCGGGCAGGTTCGCGGGATCCGGCAGCGCCCCTCCCAAGGGCTGCCGCCGGAACGGACGGCCGGATTCAGAGATAGGAAGATAATTTGAACAGAATCGAAACAGGAATCTTTGATAGCTCGCAGCTGTTGGATGAGCCCCGCGAGGAGTGCGGCGTTTTCGGAATGTATGATCTTTCCGGACAGGAACATGTTGCTTCTACGATTTATTATGGGCTGCTGGCGCTTCAGCACCGGGGGCAGGAGAGCTGCGGAATCGCGGTCAGTGATACATCGGGCCCGAAGGGAAAGGTGCTGAGCCGGAAAGGCATGGGGCTTGTCAATGAGACATTTGCCGAGGATGACCTGGATACCCTGAGCGGAAACCTCGGGGTCGGGCATGTGCGCTATTCGACTGCGGGCGCAAGCACAATCGAAAATGCGCAGCCGCTGGTCCTTCATTACATCAAGGGTACGCTGGCCATGGCCCACAATGGAAACCTGGTGAATTCCCCGGAGCTGATGAAGGAATTGTCCCGCACAGGCGCGATTTTCCAGACGACAACGGATTCTGAACTGATCGCTTATGAGATTGCGAGAGCCAGGATCAATACCGGTTCAGTCGAGGAGGCAGTATCGCTGGCGATGAACCGGCTGAAGGGATCCTATTCCCTGGTGATCATGAGCCCGAGAAAGCTGATCGGGGCGAGGGATCCCTTCGGATTCCGCCCGCTGTGCATCGGCAGGCGTGGCAATGCATGGATCCTCGCGTCCGAATCCTGCGCCCTGGACACGGTCGGGGCAGAATTTGTGCGGGACGTGGAACCGGGGGAGATCGTTACCATCAGTCCCCGGTTTGGACTGCATTCTGACCGCAGCCATTGCATCAGGCCTGCGAAGACGGCCCGGTGCGTATTTGAATACATCTATTTCGGCAGGGCAGATTCGGTGATCGATCAGGTATCTGTCTACCATTCCAGGCTGACTGCGGGCAGGTTCCTTGCCCAGGACAGCCCGGTGGAGGCAGACCTCGTCATCGGGGTTCCGGAGTCGGGGAGCGTTGCGGCTTTGGGATATTCCATGGAAAGCGGGATTCCCTACGGACAGGGATTTGTCAAGAATGGCTATGTGGGAAGGACATTTATCAAGCCACAGCAGCAGAGCCGGGAATCCGCAGTCAGGGTGAAGCTGAACCCGCTCCGCCCGGCGGTGGAAGGAAAGCGGGTGGTGATGATCGACGATTCGATCGTGCGCGGAACAACCAGTGACAGGATTGTCCGGATGCTGCGTGACGCGGGCGCGACCCAGGTTCATATGAGGGTCAGTTCCCCACCGTTCCTGCATCCATGCTACTTTGGCACAGATATCCCGCAGCATGATCAGCTGCTTGCCTACAACCGAACGCTGGAAGAGATCCGGTCTATGATCGGCGCGGACAGCCTGGCCTACCTCAGGATGGAGCGGCTTTCGCAGATTGTTGAGAACCTTCCGATCTGTTCCGGATGCTTTACCGGAAGCTATCCAATCGATCCTCCCACAGAAGACATTAGGGGAGAATATGTTCCCTGAAGGCCATGAGGTGCGGCGATGCCGCACCACGGTCTGCGGATGGAAGGAATCTGGAAAAGGAAATGGAAATGAATTACGATGGATATACAAGCCCGCTGTCACAGCGGTATGCTTCAAAGCAGATGCAGTATCTGTTTTCCCAGAATAAGAAGTTCCGCACATGGCGGCGGCTCTGGATCGCGCTGGCTGAGACAGAGAAAGAGCTGGGGCTGAATATCACGCAGGAGCAGATTGATGAGCTGAAGGCGCATCAGGACGATATCAATTATGAGGAAGCCCAGGAACGTGAGAAGATCGTCCGGCATGATGTCATGAGCCATGTGTATGCCTACGGTCTCCAGTGCCCGAAGGCAAGAGGAATCATTCATCTTGGCGCGACCAGCTGCTATGTCGGGGATAATACGGATATTATCATCATGCGGGATGCCCTCCGCCTGGTGCGCGGCAAGGTGGTCAATGTCATCGCACGCCTCGCGAAGTTCGCGGGGGAATACAAGGATCTGCCGACGCTGGCATTTACGCATTTCCAGCCAGCCCAGCCGACAACGGTGGGAAAAAGGGCAACGTTATGGATCAATGAATTCATGATGGATCTGGAAGACCTGGAATATGTGGAAGGGTCTTTGAAGCTCCTGGGCTCCAAGGGGACCACCGGGACACAGGCCTCTTTCCTGGAACTCTTCGACGGAGACCAGGAGAAGGTAGACCGGATCGATCCGATGATTGCCGGGAAGATGGGATTTTCCGCGTGCTGTCCGGTTTCCGGGCAGACCTATTCGCGGAAGGTGGACGCGCGCGTCATGAACGTAATTGCGCAGATTGCCTGCAGCGCCCATAAGATGTCCAATGACATCCGCCTCCTCCAGCACCTGAAAGAGGTGGAGGAGCCCTTTGAGAAAAACCAGATCGGATCAAGCGCGATGGCGTATAAGCGCAATCCGATGCGGAGCGAACGGATCGCGTCCCTGGCCCGCTATGTCATGGTGGACGCGATGAACCCCGTGATCACCAGCTCCGTACAGTGGTTTGAGCGGACGCTGGATGACTCCGCCAACCGGCGGCTGTCCATCGCGGAAGGCTTCCTTGCGATCGACGGAATCCTGGACCTGTGCATGAATGTGACCGATGGGCTCAAGGTTTATCCGAAGGTCATTGACCGGCATCTGCGCGCCGAGCTTCCCTTCATGGCGACGGAGAATATCATGATGGATGCGGTTAAGGCGGGAGGAGACCGCCAGGAAATGCACGAGAAGATCCGGACGCTTTCCATGGAGGCCGGCCGGGTCGTCAAGGAAGAAGGAAAGGACAACAATCTGCTTGACCTGATCGCGGAGGATCCCGCATTTCCCCAGACAAGGGAAGCACTGGAGGAGGCCATGAAACCGGAGCGTTATGTCGGATGCGCCCCCCGGCAGGTAGAGCGATATCTGGAAGCATATGTGAACCCGGTACTTGAGGAGCATCGGGAAGATCTTGGGATGACAGCAGAGATTTTTGTATAAGAATCTGTTCAGAGGAATCTTTTCATCTTGCCTGCATTTTCTCTCTATGTGATTGATTTTTGAGCTGTGCTATCGGATGAAAAGACAAGCAAGATGTA
>CAMORF010000135.1 GCA_946623485.1 uncultured Clostridia bacterium | reverse complement strand
CCGTGGTTCACCATGGTGCTTCCGAACGCGCTGATGCCAGCCTGAAATCGGCATGAGGTGTCACCGGCTTCATGCCGGTGACGGAGTCCTGAATAGAAAACAAGAATGGAGAATCACATGAAACAGTTTATGGATAAGGATTTCCTGCTCGAGACAAAGACCGCGCAGCATCTTTTTCATGATTACGCGAGCCAGATGCCGCTGATCGATTACCATTGTCATCTCAGCCCGAAGGAGATCTATGAAGACCGGAGGTTTTCGAATATTTCCGATGTATGGTTTGGAGGCGTCCAGCCGGACGGAAGCTATTATGGAGACCATTACAAGTGGAGGCTGATGCGCTCAAACGGCATCCCGGAAGAAGAAATCGTTGGAAGGGACGATGACTTTAAGCGGTTTTATGAATTTGCCGGAACCCTTGAGAAGTGCATCGGGAACCCGATGTATCATTGGTGCAACCTGGAGCTGCAGAAGTATTTCGGCATCACCGAGCCGCTGAGCCGGAAGAATGCCCGCGAGATCTATGACAAGTGCAACGACATGCTTGCACATGATCCCACCTGCAGCGCCCGCGGCTTTATCCGCAAGTCCAATGTCTATTACATAGGCACGACCGATGACCCGGTTGACAGCCTGGAATGGCATGAGAAGATGGCGCAGGATCCGGACATGCCATGCATTGTCCGTCCCAGCTTCCGCCCGGACAAAGCCATCAATATCTCTAAGGATGGCTTCAGGGAATACATTCAGAAGCTTGCCAGGGCAGTTGGCAAGGAAAGCCTGGATACGACCCGTGAGGTGATTGATGCCCTGGTGAACCGCGCTGAGTTCTTCAAGGAACACGGATGCGTCGCGTCAGACCATGGCATTGATTACATGATGTACCGTGTGGGAACCATGGAGGAAGCAGATGCTGCTTTGAAGAAGGCGCTTTCCGGGGAGAAAGTCTCCATCGAGGAGGCAGAGGTCTTCCAGACGAAGATTATGCTGGCCCTGGGCCGTGCCTATCACAGGCTTGGCATTGTCATGGAGATCCATTATGGCGCGCTGCGCAACGGCAACCGGAGGATGTTTGAGAAGGAAGGCGCGGATACCGGGTTTGACTGCATGAACATCACTTCCAGCACCGAGGCGCTGGTCAGCTTTATGAGCGCCCTGGACTATACCAACGAACTGCCCAAGACTGTCCTGTTCTCTCTGTACGGACCGGACAACGAGATGCTGGATACCGTGCTGGGACTGTTCCAGTCCTCCGAGGTACCGGGAAAGATCCAGCATGGCCCTGCCTGGTGGTTCTGCGATACCAAGAGCGGAATGGAAGACCAGATGAAGTCTCTGGCGAACCTGAGTGTTCTTGGAAACTTCATCGGCATGCTGACCGATTCCAGATCCTTCCTGAGCTATCCGCGCCACGAGTACTTCCGCAGGATTATGTGCAACTTCATCGGAAAACTGGTGGAGAACGGAGAGTACCCGGCAGACGAAGACGCGCTGAAGGAGATCGTGCAGGGCATCAGCTATCAGAACGCGAAACGGTACTTTGGAATCTGACGATAATAAGGGAATAAGCTTTGAAGCCGGGAACGGCTTGCCTGCCATGGGCAAAAGGGTGTAAATCATATCAACATGAATGACCAGGAAGGAGGATATGCATGGCACAGACAGTTACATTATTCATTGTCCTTGCGGTCGTTTTTGTCCTCCTTCCGGCCATCCTGAAGAAACTGACGGGAAGAGACTTTACCGAGCTTCTGGTGGGACGTCCTCTTTTCAGAAGGAAAGGAGAGAAGGGACGTGCTGCCGGCACTCCTTCCGGGGAAGACAGCAAAGGAGAGGAACACGACAACAAAGAAAAGAAGGAAAGGAACAGCACAAAGGCAGATATCCTGCAGACTGTATCGGATGCCGCGTCATTTGCCAGGCGGAATCAGTATTATGCGATTATTCCTGGTGTTCTGAAAAAAGAGGAGCTTGAGACGAAACTTCCCGCAATCATCGTGATGAGAAGCGGCGTGGTCGGCATCAACCTGTTCGGCTACGGCGGGGCGGTCAGCGCGAAGAAGGACGACCCGGAATGGACACAGACCATGAACGGGGAGACACGGAGCATTCCATCTCCGCTGGCGGTATCGGAGAACATGCGGAAGGTGCTGATGCAGATTCTGCGTGAGATCGGGTACCCGGAGGTGGAGGTGACCGTGATCAGTGTATTTACCCAGAAGGAGGTCCGGATTACAGGACCTTCGGCGACAGAGGTGATCCATTCAAAAGCGCTGATCGGGGAACTCGGGAAAAACCGCTATGTCAGAACGAAGGATGTCGATGTAAAGAAGCTGGGAGAAGCGCTTTCATTTTTCCAGGTCAGGAAAAAATGACGCTGAGACAGATCGGAGAACCGTTCACTATGGCAACGATCAAGGATGTCGCCAGGGTATCAGGATATTCGGTGTGCACCGTGTCCAAGGCCCTGTCCGGAAAAGGATATGTCAAGGATTCAACGAAAGAGAAGATCCTTCAGGTAGTGGATCAGATCGGATATCAGCGAAACCATCTTGCGGTAAGTCTGAAAACGGGAAGAACCAGGGCACTGGCACTGATTGTTCCGGATGTAATGAATGTGTATTTTTCCCGCCTTCAGAAATACGTGGACTACTACGGGAGCCAGTTCGGATACATGGTATATCTGTGCAATACGAACAATTCCCTGGAGCGGGAGCGCTCCTACGTGAGGAACCTGTCGGAGGGCAGGGTGGACGGTGTCCTCATCACGCCCTGTACGCCGGAGCATGACCATATCCGGAAGCTGAGGCAGGCCGGGATTCCCTATATCTACATGAATCGATATTTTGAGGACGAACCGGAACGCTGCCTTCCGCTGAACAACGGGAAGGGCGGTTACGAATGTGTCAGCTATCTGGTCAGGAACGGCTTCAGGCGGATCGGGGGCATCTTCCAGTCCTTTTCCAATACGTCATTCGTTGAACGGTATCAGGGAATGAAAGAGGCGCTGGAGGAAGCAGGCCTTTGCCTGGATGAAGGCATGTGCCTGTTTGACATGGATGACTTGGATAACGCTCATCTGAAGATTCGTTCATTGCTGACGGGCGGGAAACGTCCTGAGGCGATCTTTGCGGCAAATGACATGCTGGCGCTGAGTGTATATCAGGCTGCGTACGAATGCGGCCTGAGGATTCCGGACGACTTGTCGGTGGTGGGGTATGATAACAGCTATATGTCCGATAAGGTTGCGCCGAAGCTGACCAGCTATTACTCCCCGGTCAGGGAGAGCGCGGAAGCCGCGATCCGGTACCTGATGGCGGAGATTGACGGCAGGGTGCCGGAAAAAATGAATATGCTTGACGGCTGGCTCGTAGAGAAGGGGTCAGTCAGAAAGAGTAACAATCGATTGGCCGCCGGAATGCGATTGATAGAAGGAACAGGATAGCCAATGAGATTGCATCTTTAAATCAGAGATAGACGAAGAGAAGAAACGAATACGCCTGCCCGGCAGGCGGTCAGGAGGATACATTAGAATGGAACAGCTCAATTATCAGGTGCTGGAGAAGTCAGGATATGACGGATATATTCTGAAGGATGCTCCGGTCAAGGTACTTCAGTTCGGGGAAGGCAATTTCCTGCGGGCGTTCGTAGATTATTGGTTTGACCTTGCCAATGAGGCCGGGGTCTGGAACGGAAAAGCAGCGCTTGTCCAGCCGATCGGCGGAGGGCTTGCGAAGGTGATCAATGACCAGGAAGGTCTGTATACGCTGTACCTTCGCGGAAGCGAGAAGGGGGAGAAGGTTGACCGCAAGCGGGTCATTTCCTCCGTGGCATGCTGCCTGAATCCATATGTACAGGAAGATTATGACGCGATGATGAAGGTCGCGGAATCAGATGACCTGGAAGTCATTGCCTCCAATACGACAGAGGCCGGAATCCAGTATGATCCCTCCTGCCAGTTTACCGACTGCCCGCCGTCCTCCTTCCCCGGAAAGATGACGCAGGTGCTGTACCGCCGCTGGAAAGCAGGCAAGAAGGGCGTAATCATCCTTGCCTGTGAGCTGATTGACAACAACGGGCGTGAGCTGCAAAGATGCGTAAACCGTTACATCGACCAGTGGGGGCTGGAAGCAGCATTCCGTGATTATGTCAATGACGAGTGTATCTTCTGCGGATCCCTGGTAGACCGGATCGTTCCCGGCCGCGTGCGCGACGCGGAAGAAGTGAAGAAAATGAATGAAGAGAATGGCTACGAAGACCAGCTGATGGATGTCGGCGAGGTATTCGGCGTATGGGTCATCGAAGGGCCGGAGGGCCTGGAAGACCGCCTTCCCTTCAAGAAAGCAGGGATCGGCGAAAGCGTCTTTGTCGTTCCTGACATGAGCCCGTACAAGAAGAGGAAGGTCCGTATCCTGAACGGGGCGCACACAGGTTTCGTCCTGGGCAGCTACCTGGCGGGAAAGGATATCGTCCGCGACTGTATGCATGACGAGACGATCCGCGGCTTTATGAACAAGATGCTGTATGATGAGGTGATCCCGACACTTCCGCTGGACAAGGAGGATCTGAAGAACTTCGCGGCTGCGGTGACAGACCGTTTCAACAATCCGTTTGTGGATCATCAGCTCCTGAGCATCTCCCTGAATTCTACCTCCAAGTGGAAGGCAAGGAATATGCCTTCCTTCCTCGAATACATCGAAGAGAAGAAGGCGCTGCCGGCCTGCCTGACCATGTCCCTGGCAGCGTACATCGCATTTTACAGCAATGACCTGCAGGAACTTGGGGAGCGTGAACTGATCGCAAAACGTCCTGCCGGCAATACTTATGCCATCAATGATGACCGCTGGGTGCTGGAATTCTACTGGGCGCATAAGGATGACAGCGTCAGGGAACTGGTGCATAGTGTCCTGTCGAATGAGAAGATGTGGGATCAGGATCTGTCGAAGATCGAGAACCTGGAAGACGAGGTCGTCCGCGGCCTTACCATGATTCGGGAGGAAGGCGCGCTTGCTGCCTTTAAGAGCTGCTTATGATCAGTATCAGGATTCATCCGTCAGACAATGTGGCGGTAGCCCTTGCGCCCATTAAGGCGGGAACAGAAGTTGCGGCAGGCGGCCTGACAGTCACGGCTCTGGAGGACATTCCCCAGGGGCATAAGATTGCGCTGCAGCCCATCGGCAAGGGTGAAAATGTAATAAAGTATGGCTTTTCCATCGGGCATGCGCTGAACGATATCCTGGCCGGCCAGTGGGTGCATACCCACAATACGGCGACGAACCTGTCAGGTGAGGTGGAATACAGCTATCACCCGACGCATCCGGTGATCGAGCCTGTGGAGCCGGAGACCTTCCGTGGATTTTTACGCAAAGACGGCAGGGCTGCGGTCCGGAATGAGCTGTGGATCATTCCGACAGTCGGCTGTGTCAATGATGTCGCGAAGAAGATGGCGGCGGACAATCAGGATCTGGTGCAGGGCTCCGTGGACGGCCTTTATACCTTCTCCCATCCGTTTGGCTGCAGCCAGACCGGCGCGGACCACGCGCAGACCAGGAAGCTTCTTGCTGCCCTGGTGCGCCATCCGAACGCGGGCGGCGTGCTCGTCCTGAGCCTTGGGTGCGAGAACCTGACCCATGAGCAGTTCCTTGAGGAGCTGGGGGATTATGATCCGGAACGGGTTAAATTCCTGACCTGCCAGGACGTGGAGGATGAATACAAGGCGGCAAGGCCGCTGCTTGAGGAACTGTCCGCCTACGCCAGGCAGTTTGAGCGTGTGGATGTTCCCGTATCCAAATTGGTTGTCGGCATGAAATGCGGCGGCTCGGACGGGCTGAGCGGGATCACGGCCAACCCGGCTGTGGGCCGGTTCTCGGATATGCTGATCGCCCGGGGCGGATCCACTGTCCTGACAGAAGTTCCGGAGATGTTCGGGGCGGAAGGCTTCCTGATTGACCGCTGCGTCAACGAAGAGGTATTCCACAAGGCAGAGCACATGCTCAACGGGTTCAAGGATTATTTCATCCGGCACGGGGAAGTGGTCTATGACAATCCAAGCCCCGGGAATAAGCAGGGCGGCATCACGACGCTGGAGGACAAGTCCTGCGGGTGTGTGCAGAAGGGCGGCAGCGCGCCGATCGTGGATGTCATTGACTATGCGGATCCGGTGACGAAACAAGGCCTGAACCTTCTGTATGGCCCCGGCAATGACCTGGTATCCGCGACAGCGATGACGGCTGCGGGAGCCCATTTGATCCTGTTTACAACGGGACGTGGGACACCTTTCGGCGCGCCGGCGCCTACGCTGAAGATTGCGACCAACGACCGGCTGGCCAACAAGAAGAGCGGCTGGATCGACTTTAACGCGGGAACCATCACGCAGGGCGAGCCCCGCGTGACTGACCTTATGCCTGCCGAGGGAATAAGCGAAAATGAGCTGCTCACTTATGCCGCAGCGCTGGAGCAAAAGAGTGAACACCCTCTGGCCCGCGCGATCATGCAGCGGCAGGAGG
>CAMORF010000134.1 GCA_946623485.1 uncultured Clostridia bacterium | reverse complement strand
GTCATCGTGGCCCCGGCCGGAATGCTCTCACTGCTCGCCAGCGCGATCCGCTCGCCCTGGGCCGTCTGCCCGCGCAAGGGACGCTGACAGATCCCCATTTCCCCGTCAAACTCAATCTGGATCTGCCTCGGTTCCACGAAGATCAGGCCATCGATCTCCTTCTTGTATGCCTTGATCTTGCCGCATTCGCTCTTCGGTACCTTCCGAAGCGCCCCGCAGGCATCCTTGAGAAAGCCTTTCCACTGATAGTCCCAGGCAATCGGCTTCCCGTCCTTTCCCCGCGGAAACACCGTCATGCCCTTCTCAAAAACCTCCTCGGCCCCAACAGCGGCAACCTCTTCCTCGCGGCTCGGCGCATCCGGCGCCTTGCTCGCAATGAACTCCTCGTGGATCTCCGGATTCGCGCTGGCAGTTCCCAGCAGCTCCTCAAACGTGGTGACCTTAACCTTCAGCACCTTCGATTTCATTGCATTTGCCCTCCTTAGCCCGCTTTTTTCGCTTCGTAGTAGTTGATGATCTCAACAACCAGCTTCTTCGCCTGATCCATCTTGATCGTGGCGCTGGGCACATCCTCCACCTTCCCGGCGGCGATCAGATCCGTCCGCGCCTTAATGAAATCAAACCCCGGAATGGTCTCCCCCAGCGTTTTGATCTGCCGCTTCAGGAATTCGCCCGGCGTTTCCTGCCCGTTTGCGGCCTGTTTCTGCCCCTCTGCGTTCGGCGCAGGCAAACTCCCGGCCACTGCGACTTTCGCGTTATTCGCGGCATTCTGCGGTCTGTTGAATGGCTTCCCGGCCGGATCTACTTCGTGACACTCTCCGTCAGGATCAACCGCCTCCGTCGGGATCATGAACAGCTGGAACATGGCGTACTTCATCGCGATACTCATCGCCTTGTTCGTTGCCTTGTCTCCACTGTCCATGCCCTCGCCGATCACCGTCATCTGCACGTTGCTTCCGTCCGGCGCATAAACCGTGTACCGAACCGTAATGATGGAATACAGCAGCGTGGTGGTCTTGGTCTGCCCGTTGTACATCTTCGTGGACGTGCGCTCCTCGCGCTTGTGGTCAATGATCTCCGGGGTGATGAACAGGCCGTACTTGGCCATGATCGGATACAGCGTGTTGTACACCGCATCAATTCCGCGATACTTGAACCCCTGCTGCTGGTTCGTGCTGTCCTTGCCGATGGCACCGATTTCCGCCATGGCCATGCCGATCAGACTGTAGATCTGCGGCGTTCCGTTGTTGGTATTCTCCATTGTGTTTGCCCTCCTCACTTATTTGCATTTGATCGAAAACTTATCAGAACGCACCGTTGCTTTGACCCCAGGCACGATCTCCCCATCCTCCGTGGCAATGCCACCATCCGCCGTTACCGTGAACTTGTGGTCCTTCTTCCATTCGCCCCAGGCCGCTTCTTCTTTGATCCTTACATATTCCGGCGCAGTAGCCTTAAGCCACGGGACCATCTCAGCATCCGTGACCTCGTATTCCGGATCTTGCGCAGAGAGCTTCAGCGTGCCGCCCGGCATGTCGTAGGTGCGGATCTTCTTGCCCGTGGTCGGAACCATGTCGAAATACGGCCGCAGGCACACTTCAGCCCATGCCCGCGTTCTGTCCCGGATGTCCTTCAGGCGCTGCGTCTGTGCCTTATACCAGGCGCTCATCCGCTCATACTGATCCTCAGCCTGCTTCAATTGCCGCAGGACAATCTCCGCGCTGGCATCGTCCAGCACCGCAACCTCCTGCAGATCCTCTTCCTCTTCCAGTTCGATCTTCCGTGCCTCGCTCATATCAAATCCCCCTTGTGTTTATTTGCATGATGATGTAAAATACAGACGTGATGTTGTGTTTGCCCTCAACACCACCGTCTACCTCGCTCCGTAGCCCCGGAGCGGGGTTTTTTATTTCCACTCCGCCAACCCGGCGAGATCATCCGTGTGCCTCCGGCGCATCCGCAGCCTGATCCGCTCCAGGATCGTCATCCGCCGCCAGCGTGCCTTTCCGGTGCCGGCCATGAAATATCCGTAATTCATGCGCTCCGCACCTCCTGCTCAATGCGCTCCCGCATCCGCTTCACGGCGGCCTGCATGGATTCAATGTCATCCATCATGGAAACGATCCGGTCATAAACCGGCAGGCCCTCCGCTTCATCCGCGGCGCTGGCCATCTTGTCGTGTGACTCGCTCAGCAGATCCCAAACCTCTCCCAGGGAGGATGCAACCGCCGTCCGGTCAATTTCCGGCTCCATGTTCTGCTCCTCCCACATCCGTGCGCTTTCCGCCTCATACATAGCGTCCAACATTGTGTTTGCCCTCCTTCATCCGTCTCATTGCCATCTCCCGCCGGATCTCCTCCGGCGGCCTTACTGTGCGGCTTTTCTCCCATGCCTCCAGCACGCTTGCCCGAACCATGAACGGCCTTTCCATGTGCTCCATCTGCCGGATGTACCGCACAGCCGTTTGCCTTGAGCATTGGTACCGTTCCATGAGATCCGGCACGCTAACCAGCCGCTCCATCGCTCTTTCCTCCGATGATCTGATCAACCGTAACCCCAAGCACTTTCGCAATCTTCGTCAGGTTCTTCGTGCTCATGCTGTTGATCCCGGTTTCATGCCTCGCAATCACCGTCCTGCAAACGTGCGCCTCCTGCGCCAGCCGAACCTGCGTCAGGCCCTTTTTTTTGCGAAGCGCCTGCAGCCTGTTTGCCATCTTTTCCCCCTCCTTTCATGTCGCCGTGTTGCTACATTCGTATTGTAGCAAAAATGCGTCCACTTTGCAACCCTTTTTTGTACCTTTTGTGCTATTTTATTTTTGTATCTATCGTGCTACAATCAAGAAAAAAGGGGGTAGCCCAATGGCATACTTAGACGCAGGAGAACAAATCAAAGAAATCCGTAAGTTGCGCGGGATGTCACAGGATCAGCTGGCGGAGCTCGCATCCCTGAACAGGGTCACCATCGCCAAATACGAATCCGGCCGCGTTGAACCCGGTGCGCAAGCCCTCTCCAGGATCGCAGACGCCCTGGACGTGTCTGTAGACGATCTCCTCGGCAGATCCTCCGTGAAAACTGAGGACGAATGCATGGCGGCCATCCGGGAACAGATCCGGCGCGATCCTGACACCCGTGAGCTGTTCGGCGCGATCCGGAAAGCAACGCCGCAGCACATCCGCGCGGCAACCGCCATGCTCAAATCCCTGGAACCGGAGGAATGACATGAAATTCTATGAGGGAGAATACGCAGTCCGCATGGTGCCGTTCCCAGGCGATATCTACGGATGCGTTAAACTGACCAGGGACGGAACCGATTTCCCGAACATCTACATCAACGACCAGCTTTCCCCGGATGCCCGCCGCAGGGCATATGATCACGAAATGCGGCACCTTGAGAATGACGATTTTTACAACGACCGCCCAATCGATGAAGTGGAGGAACCATTATGAAGCGCTTTGTTTCCATCCTGTTTGCATTACTGCTCCTTTGCTCCGTGTCTTTCGCAGAGGATTTGTCCAGCATGACATTTGAGGAGCTCCTTTCCCTCCGGGATAAACTCACGGCAGAGATCATGTCCCGCCCGGAATGGAAGGAAGTCACCGTTCCCGCCGGAACCTGGCATGTCGGATCGGATATCCCGGCCGGGGTTTATTCCGTCCGCAACGCATCCAGGCAGGATGCCAGGTTTGTTTGCACATCGTCATCCGGAAAGCAGAAGGAATACATGTACCTCAGATCCGACAGATCCATCGGCAGAATTGAACTGGAAGACGGCGACATCATAGTGCTTTCAGGAGATGCCACATTCTGCCCGCCGGCATCCCTCGGCTTCTGACATATGCCGCGCGTAAAAAAACAGCGCCTGAAACGGCGCTCAGACGGGTATTATGTCTGCAGGTACAAGGATCAATGGTTTTATTCCCTGGACGAAGCGGATTGCCTTGCCCAGCGTGAAGAGTACAGGCGCCTGGAACGGCAGCAGATCACCGCGATCCCCACTGTCTCAGATTTCGCGGAAAAATGGATCTCCCGCGCATTTCCATCCGCGTCCAAAAGCACCATGACCGGCCTGCGCATCCATTTGCGCAAACTGACCGACGCCATCGGAAATGTCCAGCTTCCTGACGTAAAGCCGTCCATGATCAAGCAGATCTATTCGGAATCCTATATCGGCCTGTCCAATTCCTACATCAAGGCCGCCAGGCAGCTTTTCTGCAGCCTTTTTGACGCAGCTGTTGCAGATGGGTATCTCAGATCCAACCCGGCCAGGGACAAGACCTCTGCCCCGCACAAGGGCTCCACAGGCGGCCACCGGGCCATAACAGAGCAGGAACGGACCTGGATTCTCACCCTGTGCAAGGATCACCGCGCCCATGCTGCCGTGGTCACCATGCTTTACGCAGGAATCCGGCCCCAGGAAGCCAAAGCCCTGGACATCGACAAAGCAGTAAACAAAAAAGCCGGAACATTGTCTGTCATGCAAACAGCCCATTATTCCGGCTCAAATTCCTATGAATTAACCAGCAAAGGCAAAACCGACAAGGCAAACCGCACCATCCCGCTCCTCCCTCCGGTGGAAGAAGCGCTGGAAGGAAAGCACGGCCTGCTGATCACCTCAGAAAACGGAAAGCAGGTTACCCCCACCGTGTGGAAACGGATCTTCCGCTCCTACAAGCACCAAATGGAAGAACAGATCAACGGCATTTCCTTCCGCTGGTACGGCCGGACAAAAGAACAGCGCCAGCTGGCCGAAGCAGGAAAACTGCCGCCCTGGATCGAATTCACAGTAGTGCCATACGACCTCCGGCACTCATTCTGCACCATGTGCCGGGATGCCGGTGTGGAGCTGCACACCTGCGTAGAATGGATGGGCCACAAGGATGCCACCATGATCATGCGGATCTATGACGAAGTATCCGAAAACAGATCCGATTCCGAAGCCGAAAAGCTGAAAAAAAGCCTGTTTCGTAGTGGAAACGGTAGTGGAGAAAACACGAACATTCCTGCAACCGTTGAAGAATAAGCACTTCCGGCTCCTTCTGCCATTGGTTTCATACCCGGAGTGTCATAGGTTCGAGTCCTATTTGAGCCACGATATAAAACCCTTGGAGAATTAAAGCTCCAAGGGTTTCTTGTTTGCATAACGGAATGTCCAAAAGACATCAAAACGATCAAATCAATCCAACTTTGGTAGTGGAATCGGTAGTATGCTTCGCACGCCTGCAGGCCTCCTCCAGCGGCTCCTGATCCAGGCCGAAATCACTAAACCCGATACGGCATGTTTCCAGGTACGTATCAGATGGCCCGATAACAGGAAACCCGTCTCTCATCACGTATATCATCCCGGCGATCACCCGGCTGCCCATGTGCACCCAAACGATAGTCTTGAAATAAAAATTCGGGTACCCTTCATACCGATCCAGCGCACGCTCATCCGCGTCAGAGATCCGATATACCCCCAGCTGGACGGATGCACCATTCTCCGGATCAATCGTCAGGTAACCACGGCGAAACGCCAGCTTATACCCATCCAGCACCGTCTTCCCTACAGCAACCGCATCAGGACAACGCCTGGCCATCTGCTTCCGGTTCAGATTTGACCCATATGCAAAGTAGTATTTCATCACTTTTCCTCCCATTTCAACAGCACTGTTGTCAGCACATCAATCGTCCGCTTCAGACTCTCACGATCACAGAAATGCACCAGGGCTTTCACCTTCTCGATGTCTTCTGCGCCAAATTCAGCTCCGCTTTCCAGCACCTTATTCAGCCATACGATATACAGATCCGCGCCACCGCGCTCACCAGGGCCAGCCACAATGCCGGTCTTCAGCCCCTTCCCGATCATGATCGGGTAATTATAATTCCTTGCCATCACCTTCACCGTCCTTTCCGAACCACAGATCGTAGTCGTCTATTGTGCAGCATCCTGCGGCCGCTAAGAAAAAGTGCCTCGCCTTGCCCATCCTTTTCTTCCAGTCGTCGAATTTCCCGATCTGCACGATCGCCGCAGGCATGTCCCCGTGGGAATGAAAATTGATCACAATCGGGTAATCCATGATTTCCTCAAATTTCTTCTTCCCTTCCTCCGTCAGCGGCTGCGGGCCGCAGAACGCAATGCCCAAATCTTCGCACACATCATCATAGACGTCAATGTCTACATCCTGCTCAATCAAATCACGGATCGTCATTTTATGCCCTCCATTCAATCTTTATGCCGGGGATATACCGCCCCGGCTCGGTGTGTCGTTACAGCTTGCGGATCATGGAAATCTGGTACTTGAGGTCTTCCACGGTTGAGGCCTCCGTCTCGTCATCCCCGCCGCAATGGATCGTCCTGCACGGGAAGTCCATCCCATCAGCATTCCAGCCCTCGTTAAGGATAATCCAGAACCCGTCTGTGTCCTCGTAGATTTCCCGGATGGCCTTCTGTTTGTTTTTCGGAATCATCCGGCAAATTCTGTTGACCGTCATCCCTGCTGGCCCTCCTTCCACTCCTTCAGCTTCCGCGCGTTCTCGCGCTCGATCTCCACGTGGATCTTCAGCTTCTCCTTCATCGTCATAGTGTTTGCCCTCACTTTCTCCGCTG
>CAMORF010000133.1 GCA_946623485.1 uncultured Clostridia bacterium | reverse complement strand
CATCCTGGGACCATGCAGGAGCGGGATCACCACTGCCGGGTATTCGCTTCCCTGGGATTTATGGATCGTCACGGCATAGCACAGCTCCAGCTGGTCAAGCTCTCCGAATCCATATTCTACATATCGTCCTTCATCGAACTCAACCGTCACCTTCTCAGCAGGCGCGTTGACCGTCCGCAGGATCCCCATATCTCCGTTAAATACCCCCTGCCCGGTATCCAGGACCGCGCCATGCCTTCCTCGCGTCGTCCATTCAATCTGATAATTGTTGCGCACCTGCATCACGCGGTCGCCCTCCCGGAACAACGTATCCCCCCTGTTATGCTCTTCCTTCTCCGGGGATGCCGGGTTGAGGTACGCCTGCATCGTTTTATTCAGATTCGTGATGCCAAGCACCCCTTTTTTCATCGGCGCCATGACCTGGATATCCGATCCCTGCACCTTCAGATAACGGGGCAGGTTATCCCGCACCAGCTTAATCGCCGTCCCGATGACCGTTCCCGGGTCCATCTCCCGCATGAAGAAAAAATCAGGGCTTTTGTTGCTGAGGACAGGATGGACCCCCTCATTGATCTTATGGGCATTTACCACAATATCACTTTGAAGGGCCTGCCGGAAAATGCGCTTGAGGGTGACGGTGGGGATCTGCCTGGAGGCGATCAGGTCCCCCAGCACCCGGCCGGGTCCGACGCTCGGCAGCTGATCCGCGTCTCCCACCATGATCAGGCGGGTTCCTGGAATGACTGCCTTGAGAAGCGACTGGAAGAGATAAAGATCCACCATCGACATCTCATCTATGATGATAACGTCCGTTTCCAGGGGATCGTCCATGTCCTTATTGAAAATCAACGTCTCCTCCGGATCCCCGCTTACCTCCAGAAGCCGGTGGATGGTGCGGGCTTCCCGTCCCGTTGCTTCCTTCATCCGTTTCGCGGCACGCCCGGTCGGGGCGGCAAGCTCGATCTCAAGCCCCTCCTCCTCGAATACCCGGATCATGGTGTTGATTGTTGTTGTTTTCCCGGTTCCGGGGCCGCCTGTCAGGATCACCAGCGTACTTTTCTGGGCCTCCACGACAGCATCCAGCTGCCGCTCGTCCAGCTCATAGCCGGAAGCGGACGCAGCCTCAACAGCCTTTCTCCTGGCCTCATCTACGGAACACGAAACCTTGAGGCTGCGCTCCAGCAGCATCTTTGCCACCTTTGTCTGGGTATAATACGCTTTCGACGCATAAACCCTGCTCTCCCCTTCTTCCGTTTTCAGGATGACTTTTTTTTCCACGGCAAGGTTCAGGATGCCGGCGCCGACAGGATCCTCCATTCCCTGAAACGCCTCCGGCGCCACCAGATTGCCGGGAGAAGACGGATCCGGACCGGCAGGAGAAATCGCTTCTTCCTCCCACGCGTTGATCCCAAGCAGGGTGCGCGTTCTGCGGATGAGCACATCCCGCGGAAGAAAAATGCTGCCCTCGTTGGATGCATTTTCCAGCGCATACAGAATTGCGCTGGAGACACGGTACCGGGAATCCACCGGAATGCCGGCCTGCCGCGCAATGTCGTCAGCCGTCCGGAATCCGATCCCCTTCACCTCGTCTGCCAGGCGGTAGGGATTTTCCTTCATGATCTGATAGAGATCCGGCCCGTACTGCTTCCAGATCTTCAGCGCGAGCGTATTGGAAATGTTGTACCTGGAAAGGAACAGAAGGCCGTCCCGCTGGTCGCGCTTTTCATACAGCTGCTGCGCAATCTCCCTGGCTTTCTTAACCGAGATACCCTTGACCTCAGCAAGACGTTCGGGTTCTTCCTCAAGGATCCGGAAGGTATCCCTGCCGAACCGTTTGACAATCCGGTGCGCCAGTGCTTCCCCGACGCCTTTGATCATTCCGGACCCCAGGTAGCGTTCGATCGCAGCCGTGTCCTCCGGCTTCTGAATCTCAAAAGAAGTGATCTTAAATTGATCTCCATAGATGTGGTGCGAGGTCCAGCTTCCTTCCATCTCCAGAAGCTCGCCTTCCCCCACCTCAGGAAGCGATCCTACCGCGGTAAATACGCTTTCCAGCCCTTGCTTCTCCCGTTCCGGATCCGACAGGTTCAGCACCGTATAGCCGTTTTCCTCGTTGCGGTAGGTAATATGTTCCACGTATCCTCTGACTGTTTCCATAGCTTTTTATCGTTTCAGCCCGGCAGCGGCACATCATGCTGACGTTCCTCACTCTGTAACCGAACCTTGACCTGTGGGATCGGAGAAAAAGACAAGCAAGATCATAAGTTATTTCTGAACAGATCCTTAGAATCTGTCACAGAATAAATAGTACATCTTGCTTGTCTTTTCATCCGATAGCACAGCTCAACAATCAATCACATAGTCAGTCCAGCGCAAGTTCCGCATACCGGCCGGTTCCAATGGCCACCGCGCAAAGCGGGTCGTCCGCAGTCACGACATTGACGCCTGTACGGGCCTCCAGAAGTTCCTCCAGGCCGTCAATCAGGCAGCCTCCGCCTACCAGGACAATTCCACGGCTTACCACATCGGACGCCAGTTCCGGCGGCGTTTTTTCGAGGACGCTGTGCACTGCCTCCACGACCCTGCCGGTCAGCTCCCTGCAGGCAAGCCGGCAGTCTTCCGAGCTGATCTTCACCTTCTTCGGCAGTCCTGTCTCAAGGTCTCTGCCGATAAATTCCAGGAAACGTTCCTCCGGCCTTTCATAGACCGTTCCGACATGCATCTTGATCTCCTCGGCTGCCGCCTTCTCGATCACCACGCCAAATTGAGACCTCACATACCGGATGATCGCCTCATCATAGTCATTTCCCCCCACCTTGACATGGGTGCTGACGACGATTCCGTCCATCGACAGAATCGCGACGTTTGTGCTCCCGCCGCCGATGTCCACAATCATGTTCCCGCTTGGCCTGGAAAAATCAATCCCGGCCCCGATTGCCGCCGCGATGGGCTCTTCCACCATATGTACATCCCGGGCACCCGCCTGGTAGGCCGCATCTTCCACGGCCTGGCGCTCTACCTGCGTCAGGCCCACCGGGATGCAGATACACACCCGTGGCTTCCGGAAGGACAGTCTTCCAACCGCTTTCTGGATGAAATAACGAAGCATCTGCTCCGTAACGACATAGTCCGCGATGATCCCATTCTCCATCGGCTGGATCTGGGTCAGGTTTCCCGCGGCATGCGCAAGCTGCACCCGCGCCTCCTCACCGATCGCGCGGATCTTGTCCTCGTCCCTGTCATAGGCCGCGATGGACGGCTCTTTCAATACCACGCCCCGGCCGCGCACATAAACCAGGATGCTGGAGGTGCCAAGGTCAATTCCCACATCTGTTACTGCCATACAATCCCCTGATTCTTTACTAATATGATCCTTTACTTTTCCTTCTGCTTTCGGCTTCTCAGGACCAGGATCAGCACAAGCGACAACACTGCGAGCACCGCCGCGAGCACCTGTGATACCGGGATCCGCGTCCCGGGAATCAGCAGCTGGTCGGTCCGGAGCGCTTCAATCCAGAACCGCCCCGCGCCATACAGCAGAAGGTATAACAGGAAAATCTCGCCGTCAAACCGTTTCTTTCCCTTGACAGTCAGCACCGCCAGGAGCACAAGGACGCCAAGATTCCACAATGATTCATACAAAAACGTCGGATGGACCTGGATATAAGTAATCCCATCGACGACCTGCTCATGGGCATGCATCAGGTCTGTCACTTCATCCGCGCGTACATCCTGCAGCGGGAGGCGCATGGCGAGCAGGTTATTGGTGTATTCCCCGAAGGCTTCCCGGTTGAAAAAGTTGCCCCAGCGCCCGATGACCTGCCCGGTCACCATGCCAAGGCACGCGGTATCCAGGATCAGGCGTATGCTCAGGCGCTTCCATCTGCAGTAAATCAAAACCGCCGCAACCGCTCCGATCAAAGAGCCGTACAGCGCCAGCCCGCCGCCTCGAAGATCCACGATCTCACCCGGATGCGCGCTGTAATAATCCCAGCTGAAAATCACGTAATAGGTTCTCGCGCCAAGAAGCCCCAGCACAACCCCCAGCATCGCGATATTCGTATAGTGATCCGGATTCTGCCCGGTCTTTTTCGCCGCCCACGAAGCAACCGCAAGCCCTGCAACGATTCCAAGGGCCATAGTGATGCCATACATTGCCACCGGATAAGAGAAGATGTATATGTAACGGATCACATGGTCCAGATAGATTCCCAGGTTCGGAAACGCAATCGACATGATCCCGCCTTTCCAAAGACTCAGACATTAAACCGGAACAGGATCACATCTCCGTCCTGTACCACATATTCCTTTCCTTCCAGGCGGACGATTCCCTTTTCCCGGGCCGCGCCCAGGGAACCGCACTCCAGAAGATCCTTGTAATTCACAACCTCAGCCCGGATGAATCCCCGCTCGAAATCTGTATGGATCTTGCCGGCTGCCTGCGGCGCCTTTGTTCCCTTTTTGATTGTCCAGGCTCTCGTTTCCTTCTCACCCGCGGTCAAAAAGCTCATAAGCCCGAGCAGGCTGTAGCTTGCCCGGATCAGCTTGTCGAGGCCGGATTCCTGAAGTCCCATATCCTCCAGGAACATCTGCTTCTCATCGTCATCCAGCTCGGAGATCTCCTCCTCGATCTGCGCGCACACCACGAAGACCTCAGACTGTGTCTGCGCCGCATGGGAGCGCACCGCCTGTACATGGGGGTTCTTCGCGCCATCGTCCGCCGCGTCATCCTCTGCCACATTTGCGGCGAAAATGACCGGCTTCGCGGTCAGAAGATTGTACTCCGCGAACCACGACTCTTCATTCTCATCCTTCCGCTCAAACGCGATCGCCTTCTGCCCGTCTTCCAGATGGGCCTTCAGCCGCTGCAGCATCGCAAGCTCAGCCGCTGCATCCTTGTCATTCCTGGCGGACCTGCCGACCCGGCTCATCCGGCGTTCCAGCACCTCAAGGTCGGAAAAGATCAGCTCCAGGTCGATCGTCTCAATGTCGCGGACCGGGTCGATGCTTCCGTCCACGTGTACCACGTTGGGATCCTCGAAGCAGCGCACCACATGCACAAGCGCATCGCACTCACGCACATTTGCAAGGAACTGGTTGCCAAGCCCCTCTCCTTTCGAGGCTCCCTTCACCAGTCCTGCGATGTCCACAAACTCAATCACGGCAGGCGTGATCTTCTTCGAGCTGTACAGGTCGCCCAGGAGCCTGAGCCGCTCATCCGGAACCGCCACCACGCCTACATTCGGGTCAATGGTGCAAAATGGATAGTTGGCCGACTCCGCGCCGGCTTTTGTCAGGGAGTTAAAAAGGGTGCTCTTGCCGACATTCGGCAGACCCAGGATTCCAAGTTTCATATTTCCATCTATCTCCTTCAGTTTCCTTGGTTTTCGGACATTTTAAGCCTGTCCTCCGGCAATCTGCACATTTTTACACACCATTGCACGATTCCGGACGGAAAACAGGTAAGGGCATTCTCTTCTCTATGCGCGCGAAACGGCACAGAAAAAGAGCCTGCTGCAAAGGATGATTATAGCAAACAGGCTCTGGTTTCTCAATAAGGATCTGCTCAATAATAACTGCAATAACTGCTCATCTTTCTTGTCTTTTTCCCTGATCCGGGCACTTTCCTGAAGCGCAACAATGTCACCCTTCGCGTCCTTGATCTTTGCCTCAAGAACCTCCTGCCCAAGTTCACGTGCGGCCTGTGCGTCTCCAACTACAGACTTAGCCTTTTCGCCAAGCGCCTCCAGCTCTTTTCCAATCTTATTCCATCTCTCTTCAAACTTTTGTGTATTACCTCCTATTCATCCCGATCCATGTTTCCTTGATATGAATTCAGCCCCGAAGAATGTACATGGGCAGAATCATCCCCTGCTGCCTCACTTCTTTTTCTGCAGCTGTGAAATCTTCTTCACCGTGTAAATCGCCAGCGCAATCGAGAAAATAAAACCGACCGCTGCCATCAGAGGAATTCCGTTGACCGTTTTGGGCTCTATGTCCGTCATGCAAAGGATACAGGAGCCGAAGAACAACACGCAGGAGAACAGCGCCAGGATGATCAGCTTAACTGTTTCCGTCACATTTGCCATCAGCGGCTCATAACCGGTGAGTTCAAACTTTACCTTCGTCCTGCCCTTGATCACGCTGTTGAGCGCGTCAGATGCCAGGGACGGAATTCTGGACGCTTTCTTTCCCACCGACATGATATCCTTGCCGGCGCTCATCAGAGACTGCTGCAGGTCAAAGCTTTTCTTTGCCCGCTCCAGAAGCTTATCCGTGATGATCTTGAAAAGGTTCAGCTCCGGGCACAGCTCCTCCATCACGCCCTCGATGGTCGCAATCGAGCGCACAAGCATGGTGTACTCCCCCGGAATCTTAATATAATTGTCGGACATGATGTCCATTACCTCGCCCAGCAACGCTGCAGTGTCCAGCTCCTCCAGGTTCGTCACGGACATATATTTACTGATCAGTCCATCCAGATCCTGCGTCAATTTCTCCCGGTTCGTCTTCGGGCCGCCGGCTCCCATCGCCAGGGCCGCATTCGCCAGCGCTTCCGTATCCAGATGGATGATGGACAGGATCAGATCCTGAATCATCTTGATATT
>CAMORF010000132.1 GCA_946623485.1 uncultured Clostridia bacterium | reverse complement strand
ATTTTATCTGAATGGACAAGGAGTAACAGGGTATGAAGATCTTTTTGACGATTATATTTCTTTTGGTCTGCATCGGCCTGACAGCGATCGTACTGATGCAGGAAGGAAAGTCTGCCGGGCTTGGTTCCATCGGCGGGATTGGGGATTCCTATTGGGGCAAGAATAAAAGCAGATCCATGGAAGGGAATCTGGTGAAGTTTACAAAGATTCTTGCAACCGCCTTCCTCCTGATTGCTCTTTTATTGAATGTCATCCCGGATGCCTCATCTTCGTCTTCCACGACACCTACGACACCTGCGGCAGCTGTCGAGACGGAAGCGGCGACCGAGACACAGGCTGCAACGTCTGAGACACAGGCAGCCTCAGAAGCGGGAAAGGCACAGGCGGAGTCAGAAACAGCGAAGACCCAGGCCGTGACAGAAGCCGGCGGAGCGTCAGAAACTGAGAAATAATAATAAAAATGAAACAGATCTGAAAAATATGATTGACACGGGTTCTTCCCTGTGGTAGAATCCGTGTCGTTGACGAAAATGTCAATAGGCTGCTGTGGCTCAGTCGGTAGAGCGTCACATTGGTAATGTGGAGGTCACCAGTTCGATTCTGGTCAGCAGCTTTTCGGAGACCGAGAGTGATGAACTCTCGGTCTTTTATTTGGGGTTGACAAAACCGGTCTTCCGGGTTATTGTGATTACATCTTAAATATCTTTTATCCTGTCGGATATGTCACATTTTCTTTTTGTGTCAAGTTGTCTGGGCAAACGCAATGATGCCAGACTGTGATTTCGTTCTTTCCCTGAGCATGATGCATAGCATCTGTTATCTTATACCGATTCCACTGTGTCTTAGTGTAGATTCAATTCTGCGATCTTATGCAGAATCAATTCTGTGATCTTATGCAGAATCAATTCTGTGATCTTATGCAGATTCAACTCTGTTATTTTATGCAGATTCAACTCTGTCATCTTATGCATGATTCATGCTGCTATTTTATGTATGTTTCCGAAGATCTGTTGTGAAAGGGGGATGATGTCATGTACAGCACTGTTGTTTCTGCTTCCATCAGCGGGATTCGCAGCCGGAAGGTGATGGTGGAAGCTGATGTGTCGGATGGCCTGCCGACCTTTGGGCTGGTCGGGTTCCTGGCGTCGGAGACCCGGGAGGCAGCGGAACGGGTACGGACTGCCCTCAGGAACAGCGGCGTCAGGCTTTCCCCCCAGCATGTAACGGTGAATCTTGCGCCGGCGTCATTTCATAAGGAGGGAGCGCTGTTTGACCTGGCGATTGCGATCTCTCTCATGGGCGCTTACGGCTTTTTTCCCAGGCAGGCGCTGGAGGGGATTCTGCTTCTGGGAGAGCTGAACCTGAATGGAATGATCGGCCCGGTCCGCGGTGTCCTGGAGATTGTTTCGCATGCCAAAGAATACGGATGCGAAACCGTCATCGTTCCGGATGACAATCTTGCGGAGGGATCTGTGATCGAGGATGTTACGATCCTCGGCGCATCCAATCTGAATCAGGTGATCCATTTCCTTGCGCAGCGGGCCAGGGGGAAGGTTTATCCGATTGAAGAATCCTCCTATGAACCGCCCCTGATCGCGCCTCCGCCGCTCAGATCCATGAAGATCGATATCATGGCATTGCGGAAACAACAAAGCGAAAACCTTGGCATAGACTTTTCCCAGATCCGCGGACAGGCGCTGATGCGGCGCGCGGCTGAGATTGCGGTGAGCGGGTTCCATAATCTGCTGATGGTCGGGCCGCCCGGGGCCGGGAAGAGCATGACAGCAAAACGTATCGCAACAATTCTGCCGGAAACCAGCATGGAGGAAGCTCTGGAGATCACGAAGATTCATTCGATTGCCGGAACGCTCCCCAAGGGAACGGGACTATTGATGACCAGGCCATTCCGGGCACCGCACCATACCGTCACTGCGCCTGCCCTCTGCGGCGGGGGAAGCCCGCCGGGTCCCGGGGAAATCTCCCTTGCGCACCGGGGTGTCCTGTACCTGGATGAGATGCCGGAATTCAACCGCCCCGTCCTTGAAATGCTGCGTGGACCGCTGGAAGACGGGAACATACGGATCAGCAGGGTGTCAGGTATCTATACATTTCCTGCAAAGTTCATGCTGATTGCGGCGATGAATCCATGCCCTTGCGGATATTTCCCGGATCGTACCAGATGCACCTGCACCAATGCCCAGGTGAGGCGGTACCTGTCGAGGATCAGCATGCCATTGCTGGACCGGATTGACATGTGCGTGGAGGCACATCGGGTGACGTATGAGGAACTGACCCTGGCTGAGGGGCAGGACAGCTCGGCGGTGATCCGGGAACGGGTCACTGCGGCGCGCGGAATCCAGGAGGAGCGATACCGGGGAACCAGGTACCGGTTTAACGCGGATCTGGGTTCGGAAGCGGTCAGGAAATACTGCGTGATGAACCGGGAGGGCGAGAAGATGATGGGGCAGGTATTTGAGCGGATGCACCTGACAGCACGTTCCTATAACCGGATTCTGAAGACTGCCCGCACCATCGCGGATCTTGCAGGGGAACCTGTGATCCGTGAGGAACATCTTGCCGAGGCGGTGTCCTACAGGGCGGTTGACAGGAAGTACTGGGAAAATGCGCTCCGGGCATCATGATGGCAAGGGCTTGAACCTGCAGCGCAATCAGAACAACGAGGAGGACTCATGGATATGGATGGAATGATGAATGAATTGGAAAGGGCTGAAAACAAGAGCAGCCTGATGGAAAGATACTGGCTTTGGCTGTGCAGCTGTCCCGGCCTTTACCGGAATGAAATTGCGGGGCTGATCCGTTTTTTCGGTGACCCGAAGAACCTGTACGAGGCCCATCCCAGGGAGCTGGCAAGATGGAAGAAGCTGGAAGATGAACCAACGACAAGGTGGGTGAATGCCCTGATTGCGTACAAGGACACAACGGGGCTTGTGGACGTGGAAGAGATGCTTGTGAAACGGAAACTGCAATTTGTCAGCCGGCAGTCAGAGCATTTTCCGGAAAAGCTGATCCATCTTCCGGACTGCCCCTATGGCCTGTTTTACCGCGGCGCGCTCCCGGATCCTGGAACACCGTCGGTTGCGGTGGTCGGCGCCAGGAGCTGCAGCACTTATGGAAGGCAGATGGCTTCGCTCCTGGGAGAACGCCTGGCGGGGGAGGGATACCAGGTCATCAGCGGGATGGCAGCCGGGATCGACTCCGTGGCCCAGACAGCGTGCATTTCCTCCGGCGGAACTTCTTTTGCGGTCCTTGGCTGCGGGGTGGATGTATGCTATCCCCAGGAAAACGTGGATCTATATGACCGTCTGCCGGAGGCGGGAGGGATTCTGTCGGAATATCCATGCAAAACACCGCCGCTCAGGCCTCATTTTCCCCAGCGCAACCGTATCATTTCGGGACTCGCGGATGCGGTGATCGTGGTGGAGGCACGCGCGCAGAGCGGTTCCTTGATTACGGCTGATCTGGCGCTGGATCAGGGGAAAGAGGTGTACGCGGTTCCGGGCCGTTACAATGACCTTCTGAGCTATGGCTGCAATCGCCTGATCGACCAGGGGGCCGGGATTGTCCTTTCCGCTGACAGCCTGCTGGACAACCTTGCCGCTTCCCTCGACCTGAAGCGGATCCACCCCCGGCAGGATGATGAGGAACGAGGCAGAAGGAGCGACCTGGATGAGGATGAGCAGAAGATCTATGATGCGCTCAGCACGGATGCGAGAGCGTTGGATGAAATTGCAGCCGAAACCGGACTGACGCTCCTTCAGACCATGCGGGCGCTCCTGGGCCTGCAGCTGAAAAGCATGGCAATTGAAGTGTCGAAGAACCGCTTCACAGTAAAAATCGCGTCATAATTCCTTTCATTCCCTACATTTTCTTCATTTCCTTCATTTCCCCTGAGACTGGCAAATGCATAAAAGCAAAATGCATTTTTCTTTCTTGTGCTTCCAGACAAAACTGTGATAAACTGAGTTGTTTCTGAGACAATCTGGAAGGAATTGATGGTTATGAAACTGCTTGATCTGATCAATGCTCCATTTTTGAGAAGGCTTCAGTCTCTGTTCGCGTCTTACCTGGGGACATCATTGATGATTACGGATCTTCATGGTACGCCGTTGATCGAGCCGGTCTCCGGAGTGCGTATGTGCAGCCTTGTGAGGAATACCTCTCAGGGAGAGATTTTGTGTGAGCTGAGTGACCGGAAGGGCGGGCATGAGACGCTGCTGAGCAAGGAAACGCACGTATACAGGTGCCTTGCCGGTTTTATTGATTTTTCGGCAGCCATTGTTTTCCATGGTGAAGTGATTGGCCTTCTGGTGGGCGGCCAGATGAAAACCGGGACAGAGCCGGAGGACAATCTGGAGAAGCTGTCCCGGGTGACAGGCGTGCCCATCGGGGAACTGGAAAGCGCATATCGGGAGATGCCCTGCAGCAGCGAGGACATTCTTGGCGAAAAGCTGAACTTCATCAAGAAGACGGTGGAGTTTCTTTGTGACCTCAGTTTTTTGTATTATGAAGAACATATCAAGGACATGAAGGCTGTCGCGGACGCGAATGCGAGAGCGCAATTCGCGGAAGACGTGAAGGCGCTGTTTGACAGGTATTTGAAAACGCTCTCAGATGCCATAGGGCCGGAGGACGGCGATGTCCTGCTGCGGGAGGAATTGGAGGAGGTGCTTCGGCAGACGGACTCCGTCAGAGAGGTGATCAGAGATCATTCGGAGTACCAGAGCTGTGCTGACAAGGATTACAGGATCCGTGAGGTCACGTATGAACTGCAGTGGGTTCTGACCCGCGTAAGGGCTCCCTACGGCGGGAATGTTCAGCTTCCGGATAAGATTCTGGAAAATGTTCCGCCGTATCTGTGCGGAGACCCGGTCGCGATCAGTGATGTGCTGAACAGGATCTTACGCTTTTTGACAAATGAATATCCTGACAAGGCAGTGGTTATCTCTGCAGAAGGGAAACAGGATGGCTATGCTGCGTTGATTACGATCCGTGTCAGATGTCCCGGACTGCTGCTTTCCGGCGAGGAATTGGTTCAGATTGGAAATGCGCTTTGCGGGGAATGGGATGTTCTCCTGGAAAACAGGGATCTTGAATACCTGGAGCTGACGACAGCTGCGGCCGTTGCGAAAAAACTGTCGGCCGGACTTACATGTTCCGGCCCGGAGGGAGAAGGCTTCTGCATGGAGTTTTCGGTTCCTCAGCTTCCGGCGAAGGGAGGCTTCTACTGATGAATATCAACACGCCAGACGAACAGATGGGAGGCTGCTCTTTTGAGCATGCGATGGAATATCTGCAGCAGATCGCGTCCTCGCCTCAGGCAGAAGCGTATGACGGGGTGAGCCTGAACCTTACGGGAATGACCATTATCAATAACCGTTTCGGAATGGATAACGGATCGAAGGTCATGCATGCATACATCGCGCAGCTGAAAAGCAGGATCGGGGATGACGGAGTCATCGCACGCATCGGGGGAGACCGTTTTTTCGCGGTCTACCGCAAGGAACACCGTGAGGATGTCATTGCATGCGTGAAAGGGGTCATTCTGAAGCTCCCGGAGGTGACGGATCAGGGCATCTTTATGAGCAGCAATGCCGGGTTTATCCGGATCAGCGAAGAGAAGGATGCGCCTGCTCTGATGAATGCCATGAATACGGCAAGGCGTATCGCGAAATACCGGCCAAACACAACCTGGCTGTTTTATGATGAAGAGATCCGAAGAAAGCTGAACTATGAAAAACAGGTTGAGACGATGTTCCGCACAGCGATCGCGGCGGAAGAGTTCCAGGTTTATTATCAGCCGAAGGTGGAACTGCACAGGTATCATCTGTGCGGGGCTGAGGCTTTGTGCAGATGGTTCCACAATGGCCAGATGATGATGCCGGGGGATTTTATCCCGGTGCTGGAGCGGAATGGCGCGATCTGCGACCTTGATTTTTATGTGCTGGAGCATGTTTGCCGGGACTTGAGAAAATGGCTGGATGAAGGGCGCAAGATTGTGTGCGTCTCTGTCAACCTGTCCCGGTGTAACCTGGGGAATCCTGAGCTTCTGGACAGGATTGTGAATACCATCCGGAAATATTCCCTTCCTGAGGGCACTGTTGAGATCGAGGTTACGGAGACCGCGTCCGAGGTATCCTTCCATGAACTGCAGAAGCTGATTGTGGGGCTTCGGGAAGCCGGAATTCCCTGTTCTTTGGATGATTTCGGGGCGGGCTATTCGTCCATGAGCACGCTCAGCGAGATTCCATGGAGTTTTATCAAGATTGACAGGAGCCTTGTTCCGGTCGGGAATGGCGAACCGAAGGATGAGAAGCGTAAGATCCTGATCCGTTCGATCGTTTCCATGGCGGAAGCGCTTGGCATTTCCTGCATTACAGAAGGTGTGGAAACGCTGAGCCAGTCTGTATTCCTGAAATCCATAGACTGCTATCTTGCCCAGGGATTTTTCTTTGACCGCCCGATGCCCAGGGAGCAATTTGAAAGCCGCCTGTAATCTGTGTAACCGAACCTTGACCAGTGGAATCAGAGAAAAAGACAAGCAAGATTATAAGTTATTCTGTAACAGATCCTAAGGATCTGCTCAAAAAAGTTGAAGTTGAGAGG